>NZ_SDLD01000055.1:0-14204 GCF_013096875.1 Geobacillus sp. DSP4a
TTCTGTTGTGTTTCCGTGCTTGGTCACGAGATACACGGGAAACCCGGTGTATCGTGAAACACCCGGAAAGAAAAAGGCAAGAAACCCCCACTTCAACGCCTACAGGCGTAAGTGGGGGAGGTTCATAGAAAGCCTCTCGGCGCTCGAAGTCGCCGAGGCGGTGGAACGCGGGTTCCGGTCGGTGTTTCCAGAAGCTGAGTACGTGAAAGTGCCGATGGCCGATGGCGGGGAAGGGACGGTGCAGTCGCTTGTTGATGCGACTGGCGGCCGCATCGTGGAAGTGAACGTGACCGGACCGCTCGGTGAGCCGGTGCGGGCGTTTTTTGGCTTGCTCGGCGACGGGAAGACAGCGGTCATCGAGATGGCGGCTGCCTCGGGGCTGCACCTTGTCCCACGCGACCGGCGTAATCCGTTGGTGACGACGACACGGGGGACGGGAGAACTGATCCGAGCAGCGCTTGACGCCGGCGCCACTCATTTGATTATCGGCATTGGCGGCAGCGCGACAAACGATGGCGGGGCCGGCATGGTGCAGGCGCTTGGGGGAAGGCTTTTGGACGAAGACGGCCGGGACATCGGTCCGGGAGGCGGAGCGCTCGCTTATTTGCAGTCGATCGACTTGTCCGGGCTCGATCCGCGTCTAGAGAACGTGCGCATTGATGTCGCATGCGATGTCGATAATCCGCTCACCGGACCGAGAGGCGCGTCCGCCATTTTCGGCCCGCAAAAGGGGGCGACACCGGATATGGTCGCGGTTCTCGACCAGAACTTGGCGCACTATGCCGACGTCATCAGCCGCGAACTCGGCAAACAAGTCGGCGACATTCCCGGCGCCGGCGCGGCCGGAGGCTTGGGAGCGGGGCTGCTTGCGTTTCTCCCGGCTGAGCTGAAGCGCGGCGTTGATATTGTGATCGAGACGGTTCAGCTCGCGGAGCGCGTCAAAGGCGCCGATTTAGTCATTACCGGTGAAGGACGGATCGACGGACAGACGATATTCGGAAAAACGCCGATTGGTGTCGCCAAAACGGCGAAGCAGTTCGGCGTCCCGGTCATCGGCATCGCCGGTTCGTTAGGCGACGACAGTGCGGTCGTCTTAGACCATGGCATTGACGCCCTCTTTACAATTGTTCCCGGCGTCATTCCGCTTGAGAAAGCGTTCGAGCAGGCGGAACAGTATGTGACGCAAACGGCGCGGCATATTGCCTCTGTGTATCGTCTCGGTCAAATGAAAGGGACATCTTTCTCCTAAGCGGGGAAGATGATGGGATTTCTTCATGGGTGAAATCCTATTGTTGAACGGCATGTTCTGTTCAGCCGTCCCCTTCTCGGGTGGACAATAGAAAAAGGTGTCCCAAAGGCAAGAGGACACCTTTTTTGTATGTTGCAACCCATTGGTTGAGGAAGTCAGTCGTTTATTTGCCTGTCCGCGGCCACGACGCGATCGCCTGGAGGGAGCCGCGAATGGTGAAACGGCCGAATTGATGCGGCAAAATGAAATGGTCGCCCCGGCGAAGCAAGTATGTCTGTCCTTTGCGGACAAGCTCGCCTTCGCCTTCGAGGATGCTGACGATGAGAAACGGTTTTGCCTGCTCTGATTCGAACGCGCCGCGGACGTCCCATTTTTGGACGCCGAAGTAGTCGCCTTCCACGAATGTCGTCACCGTCGCGCCGGGAAATTCGGCGACATGGGGGCGGATGTCGATGTCGCGGTGCGGGACAGTCGTGACATCTATTGCTTTGTCAAGATGAAGCTCCCGCCTGCGCCCTTGGCTGTCGACACGGTCGTAGTCGTAGACGCGGTATGTCGTGTCCGAGCTTTGCTGCGTCTCGAGGACGAGCGTTCCTTCGCAAAGGGCGTGGATCGTGCCGCTTGGGACATAGAAGAAGTCGCCCGGGCGGATCGGCACTTTCCGGAGCAAGCGCTCCCACTCCCCCGCCTCCATCATGGCGCGCAGCTGCTCCTTCGTCTCGGCGTAATGGCCGTAAATGAGCTCAGCGCCCGGCTTGCAATCGATGATGTACCAACATTCCGTTTTGCCGAGCTCTCCGCCTTCATGCGTTTTGGCGTATTCATCGTCCGGGTGGACTTGGACGGACAAGTCGGCGTTGGCGTCCAAAATTTTCGTCAACAGCGGAAAGCGATCAGACGGGAAGTGGCCGAACAAATCGCGGCGTTCCTCCCATAATTGACCAAGCGTCATCCCGGCAAACGGTCCGCGGGCGACGACTGTCTGCCCGTGCGGATGGGCGGACACCGCCCAGCATTCCCCTGTTTGCGAAGACGGAATGTCGTAGCCGAATCGTTCGGCGAGCTTCGTGCCGCCCCAAATCCGTTCTTGGAAGACAGGGGTGAGAAAAATCGGTTCAAAGTCCATGCGTCATCCCTCCCGAAAACATCATGCAACGTACAGTCCACTCTCATTTTCATCTTATCACGAAATGCGCGATCGGCAAATGAAAACGATAAGGGGGTTAGGAACATACGCTCCCAACCCCCATTGGAACTCAAGGTCGACATGTCCACTGCAACGATGTTCTGCATGCGCCGCCGTCTCGCGTCAGCGCGTCACTTCGCGTCATCAAGTTCAATGCACGCGAGCGGCTGTTTCGCCGGTCCTTCGATCACATCGCCATCGATCGAGAAGCGCGAGCCATGGCATGGACAGTCCCACGTCTTGTCGCCGCTGTTCCACTCCAGCTCGCAGCCCATATGGGTGCACGTCGTATCAACGACATGAAGCGTTCCCGCCTCGTCCTTATAGGCGCCCGCCCGTTTCCCGTTGACCGAGACGACCGCCCCTTCTCCGCGCGCCAAATCTTGCGGCTGGCGAACAGCTAGTTCGATTTTTCCAACGATCAAGTGTTTGGCGACATCGAGGTTTGTCGTGAAAAATTGCCGCACGCTCGGGTCGGCGTAAAAGCGCGACGGAGAGTACAAGTCGCGATACCGGTTGTCGCGGCCGAGAATGAGGTCGGACAACATCATCCCCGCCGCTGTGCCGTTTGTCATCCCCCACTTCCGGTACCCTGTCGCGACATAAATGTTTGGCGTCCCTGCCGTCATCGGGCCGATATATGGCACTTTATCAAGCGTCGTCAAGTCTTGGGCCGACCAACGGTAACGAATGTCTTTTACCGTAAACAACTGCGAGGCGAACGAGGACAACGCCTCATAATGGCGCATTGTCGGCACCCCTTGGCCGGTCTTATGGTTTTCCCCGCCGATGAGAATAAGCGTCTCGCCATTTGCCGCTGCGGAACGGACCGAGCGCTTCGGGTTGTCGGCGCTCAAGTACATGCCTCCCGGGTATGGCTCTGCAGCTGTGATGGCAATGACATACGAGCGCTCAGCATACATGCGGGAAACATAAAATCCGCCGTCATAAAACGGAAAGTGGGAACAGACGGCGACGTGGTCGCATGTGACCCGCCGTTTGCTGCGCGTCACGACGGACAGCCGCTCTCCTTGTTCAATGTCGGCGACCGGCGTGTGCTCGTAAATGATGCCGCCGGCCTGTTTGATGGCTTCGACCAGTCTGACCAAATATTTGAGCGGATGAAACTGCGCTTGCTTCCTCATCACGACGGCCGCTGTGACCGGCAGCGGGAGCGGAATCGATTCGACAAAAGCGCCGTCAATTCCTAGACGCTCGTACGCTTGCCATTCTTTTACTAATTTTTGTAATGATGAAGAAGACGTCGTATATATGTAGGCGTCTTGTTCGCAAAAATCGCAGTCGATCCCGTGCTGCTCGATCGTGCGGCGGACGAAGCCAAGTGCGTCCATGCAAGCGTCATAATATAGGCGCGCCTTTTCCGCCCCAAAGTGGTTTAGGAATTCATCGTACACCAAATCGTGCTGGGCAGTCAGCTTCGCCGTTGTATGGCCGGTCGTTCCGTTCAACAGCCGGTCCGCTTCGAGAAGGGCGACGCGCACACCTTGCGTCGCCAGTAAATAAGCGGTTGTAATGCCGGAAATGCCGCCGCCTACAACCACGACGTCGACCGAAACGTCTTCTTCGAGCTTCGGGAAGGACGGAAGCGGCACGGAATCACGCCAATACGGCTCTATGACCGAAGGGAGGGATGACATACGGATGCCTCCTTGCCTGTCAATAGTGGTTTTCCATAGTTTGCTCTTTGCCATGGACCGTTATTCCACATATCCACAACCCTTTTCTTTTTTTGGCAATCGTCCGCAAGGAGAATAAAAGATGGTACAATAGAAAAAAAGAGGTCAAGACTGTTTTGCAAAAATAATGTTAAAGGAAGATCAAGAGTGAATAAATATACACATTCGTTTCATGAACGCGCCAATGGGTTGGCAGACAGCTTCATTTTAGAGCATTACAGCTTGAGCGAGCTCAATTTTGAGACCGTCAGCCATTACCGGGAGCAGTTTGCCCGCGCCAAACCGGGGCATCCATGGAACAGTCTTGAGACGAAAGAGTTTTTATACAAAATCGGCGCGTGGGGCAAGCTGCGCGACAGCAGCAAAGAAGGACTGACGCTCGCCGGACTCGTGATGTTCAGCGAAGAGCGGATCATTACCGAGGTGCTGCCGCAATATTTTTTAGAATACCGGGAATATGACGGTGCAAAGGCGGCAGGATGGGCGAAGCGGTTCACATCGCAGGATGGAACGTGGTCCGGCAACGCCTATGATTTTTATTTCCGCGTGTTGGCGGAGTTGGAGCGCCACGTTTGGCTTGAGGAAGGGCGTGCTCTGCTCGCCGAGGCGCTCGCTAATGCCATCGTTCATGCCGATTACGGGGAAGAAGGCGGCATTACCGTTGAAAAAGAGGACGGGGCGTTTCGATTTGCCAACCCGGGCCGGTTCCGCCTGCCAATTGAAGCCGCTATGGCTGGACAAATGAGCAATCTGCGCAATCCGAACATCTTTAAAATGTTTTTGTTGATCGATGTATGCAAACGCGCAGGATCCGGTTTGAAGCGCATGCATGATTGGCAGGAACGGGCGCTTGTCCAGCCGGTCGATATTTTGCAGCAAATGAATCCAGACCGCACGATCGTGACGTTATGCCCATTGTTGTTTCCAGCTGAGGCGGGGGCGACAATTGAAACAGAAATCAATGAATCATTGCAACAGCAAGAACAAGCATGGATAGAACACGGTGCGGATCAACATGACGTGGACTTCGGAAGTAACGAGGCCAACTACGTAAATAAGGAGCTCAACTCCGTTATTATCGAACAAAACTCCGTAAACAACTCGACAAACTCCTTGAATAGGGAGGCGAACTCCGTAAAAAACGAGGTTGACTCCGTAAATATCCCGTCATGCTCCGTTAATAAAGGTGAAAACTCCGTTAATAAAACACCAAACTCCGTAAATAATGCTATATCTGTTGATGAAAGAGAGGAAGAAGAGAGAAACGAGGCGATCGATGAGCGGCTGTGGGAGATGGCAGAACTAGCACGTCGAAAAAAGCGGTTGGCTCCGGCGGTTATGGAAGAGATGATCGTCCGCCTGTGCTGCGAGCGACCGCTGCGGCTGAAAGAGTTGGCGACGCTGTTGGAACGGACGCCGGATGGGCTGCGCACCAACTACTTAGGGAAGCTGGTCGACGAAGGGAAAATCCGATTGAAATATCCGGATCAGCCGAACCACCCGCGCCAGGCGTACATCGGCGTCAAAGAAAGATGAGGGACGGGTTGTGCAGTTGCCAACAAATGAAAAGGAAACGGAGCTGACTCAAAAGTCCCTTTTTGATGAAATGTAACCGAAGTATGTGAAAGAGACCACCTCTGAAATCCTCGGTTTTACCGGGTTTTTCGTGTTGGTCTATTTTTCTATGTCGCCCCAGATAGGAGCATTACCGCTCTTTTGGGTCAGCCCCGTTTTGCTTCGCCATTATCCGGCTTGTCTTTTCTCTTGTTCGTGTCGGTGGCGGCGGTGCATGCCTCTCGCGAAGTATACGGCCGTCAGCAGCAACAACCAAGCCGGGTCGACGATTAACGCGATGCGCGTATCCGGGAAATACGCCATCACCCCGACGACACCAAGCAAAAAGATGATCGAGATGTAAGAGCTATACGGATAAAGCGGTAGTTTGTATTTTAAGCGTTTCGTTTGTTCTATTTGTTTTCAGCTTATATATTTCACTTTAAATAATGAGAAAAGGGGGTAAGAGAAATGAAGGAATTGTTATTAGAGACAACTAATATAAAGTCCGTATTCAATGACTTGCAAACCATTCTAAGAGGTATAGAAATAATCGGGGCTCAAAAAGTTTGGGAAAAAAGCCGAAAAGGGCAAGGTATTGTTGTTGCTGTGTTGGATTCAGGTTGCGATATTAGCCATCCCGATTTAAAAGAAAATATTATCGGCGGATTGAACTTCACCAATGATGATGGCGGAGACAAAACAATTTTCACAGATTATTTAGGGCATGGAACACATGTCGCAGGAATAATCGCAGCGACGGACAATGGAAAAGGAATTGTTGGTGTAGCACCAAAAAGTACAGGCGTGTTGATTATCCAATAAAATCCAAAGGGTATAGAAAAAAGAGCACCTTTCCTGTAGAATGTGAGTAGCGACACAAACAAACCCAGGAGGTGCTCTCTATGAACAAGCATACCACACTCCCGAATTTGATGCAAAAACTTGTTTCGGATGAAGAGATTCAACTGATTGCCGAAGCGGTTGGGTATCGTGATTCATCTCGAACCTTTACGTTGCGCGAGTTGATTCACTTCTTCCTGCTGGCCGCCATGCATCAATGGAAAAGCTTTCGCCACGGAGCAGATGTGGGGCCTCTGTATGGATTGCCGCGATTCCATTATTCAACTGTATCCAAGAAAGCGAAAGAAGTTCCCTATGATATCATGAAACGCTTGTTGGCGTTGATCATTTCCAAGTGCAACCGCCAAACCCGCCGCTCGCTTCGGTTTCCCAAACCGCTTCGGGTGGTGGATTCGACGACCGTCACAGTCGGGAAAAACCGCCTCCCATGGGCTTCGTATCACGGCGAACGCGCCGGAGTGAAGCTGCACGTCGCGTATTCGCCGGAATCCTCGTTGCCGGCAGACGTGGTGGAAACGACCGGGCTGCGTCACGATGGCCCAGTGGGAGAACAGTTGACGAACCCTCAACAAGTGCTCGTGGAAGACCGGGCGTATTTCAAAATCGAACGCCTCGATCGATTTGTAGAGCAGCATCAGCTCTTTGTCATTCGGATGAAGGACAACATCGAACTTCATCAGAAAAAAAGCTTGAAACGCCTTTCCAGCACATCCTCATCGGTTCAAGCTGACTTCACGTGCCAGTTGGGGACGAAACAATGCCGCTCCACCAAGCGTCACCGGGTGGTGATCTTTCGAGATGCGAATGGCCGCGACATTCGGGTCGTGACGAACCTCTTCCATGCGTCTGCGGAAACCATTGCCGACATGTACCAACAACGTTGGACTGTTGAGGTCTTTTTCCGTTGGGTGAAGCAATATCTGAATGTCCCGACCTTGTTTGGCACGACGGAAAACGCGGTATACAACCAACTGTTTGCGGCGTTCATCGCGTATGTGTTGCTGCGATGGCTGTATGATCAAACCAAAAAACAGACGAACGTCTCTCTTTCCTTCATTTCGTTCGTTCGCCGTTTTTTCTCTGGGCAGCTTCCTCTCGATTGGAAATCCGGGATGGCCGCTGCTTTGTTTGAGTATGCCCAAATTTATGGAAGGCGTATGTCTAATTTTGGATAATCAACACTCGTGCTAATGGAGAGAAGTTGTTGCTTGAATGATGGGGGTTCAGTTTAAATTGTCGGAAAAGCTTTTTTATTGGTATTTACATTTCAAAAGATTATTTGTAAAGTTAGTCCCCTAGCTTTTAAACTAGGGGATTTTGAATGTAAGGGGGGGTGTATATGTTTAACTTTCCGATACAATAGGCAACCTCACACAAGATTTATACGTTTTACCATGATAAATCCGTTGTGTTGCTGTTACACTTTCCACATCTGTTGCTGGATCATTTCCTGTATTACTATTCGGAAAGATAAAACTATCTGCACTAGAAGTTACTGTTAGGCGAATACGATGTCCTTTTTGGAATGTATTTGCAATTTTTGAAGTACGTATATTATACTCATAGACTTTTCCTGGTTCTAATAACATTTCTTTATCATAACCGTCTCGGAAACGAGCGCGTAAGACTCCTTCTGCTAACTTGATAGAGTTACCATCAGGATCGACATCCGTTAATCGAACGATCCAATCGGTATCTCTCGCTGAGCTGGATGCATAAAGTTTAACATAGATATCACCAGCAATAGTTACCGGTTTATCTAGTGGATCGGATGTGTAAACGAGCATATCGTCTCGCTTTTCAACATCTTTATAGTTGGCTGGAACGCCAATTTCGTTTTCAGAAAGGTCGATTAAGTGTGGTGCTGGATTCTCTGGATCATAGATGAATTCATCATATCCGTCCTGTATCGCTTCTTCAAAAGATAGTTTTCCATCCCCATCGGATGACACCGCATTACCATTACTACTTATATACATTTCTTTCCAATAACTATTTTCAGGTGGCCATTGTTGTGCTGTTTTCCAAGTATTATCACCATTAACATAGTATTCGACTACTGGACCAGCATCGATTTTGTTATCGATTCCTTTTAGTTTTCGGTCAAACCAAAGTTGGTAATATAAGTCCAAGTCATAACGGATGGCATTATTCCCTAGTGCAATACCTTGAATATCTCTTGTTGTGTTTGCGTTATGCATCCATGGGCCAAGAATTACTTTTTTATTTTCGCTAGGATAAGCTGCAACAACTTCTAGAGCCTCGGTCGTTCCCATTCCATTATCATCATACCAACCAGAAACGATCATTGCAGGAGCTTGTATGTTTTCTTTATATTGATACCAATCGGATTGACGCCAAAATTCGTCATACGTTGGGTGGGACATCCACTTATCCCAAAATGCAACATCTTTTCCTAATGCATGTTTAGGAATGTCTTTTATTGGGCGGAATTTGACAACTTCATCCCAGTCATCACGAATCATATTTTCAGGTTTAAATTCTTTTTCTACCATGGCAAATGCCCAGGCCAATATACCAGAGACAAATGCACCGCCTTTTCTAGGAATATCAACAAACGGACTGCCCGCTGTCACGATACTAACCATAGCTTTCAGATGTGGATTACCACTTGCTGCAGCAGCCCATTGAACAAATCCGCCATAGGATGCACCAATCATGCCAATGTTTCCATCGCACCAAGGTTGTTCAGCAATCCAGTTCAATGTGTCATCGCCATCTTCCATCTCGTAAGCCATTGGAATCCATTCCCCCTCGGAATCTTGTCTACCACGTGTATCTTGAATGACAATTCCATATCCACGTTGAATAAAATTTGTATAGAAGCCGGAATACATCGATTTTCCATATGGCGTTCTTACTAAAATAACTGGTACTGGCCCTTCTATTCCTCTTGGAAGCCATACATCTGTCGCTAGTTTAATCTTATCTCTCATTTCAACCATAAACGTGCCATGAAAACAAACACCATACTCTGCTTTTGAGATGTCGTTTCGGTCCCAAAGTTTTACGGGTGTATACTCTTCAAAACCCTCTTTCACGAAAACACTACAATTTTCCCTCGATATACTAATAAACGCTACAGGCTCACCATTTACCATCACGACATCAAGGGGAAATTTTTTCTGCCTTTCGACCCAAGTATTTTCATCTTGCTTCTGATAAGTAGCTCCCCAAGAGGTTACGACTTTTTGGGTATCTTGTTGAAATAATTCTCTAAATTCATGGAAGCGTTGTGCAATACTCAATGGGTTAATATGATAGTAGTTTTCTAGTTCCTTCGCTTTTTCTTCTTTTAACCTTACAGGTTCTAACCATTGATTGGTCATGATGTTTCTCTCTTTGTATTCCACATCATTTCCTTTGAAACTAATTGTTGCATCATGTATGCCTGAACGGTATAGTTTATATTTCTCCATAACAATCCTCCTTTAATTATGGATTGCTCCTTAGCGGGGCAGATAGTTAATCTTATGCTCCAATGAGAGCTTTAATTAAGTATGCTGTTCCAATTCCTAAGTAGTTACCGAGTACAGAACCGATAACACCGAGTACAACAGCAATACTAACTAGTGCTTTCCATTTAGCAGAAGCAGCTACAAGTGCTGAAGTTGTTCCATCAGCAATAGATGCAACGATGGAGATAATCACATATTGATATTCGATTTTAAATAAACGACAAACAATTGCATGTACTAGTAAAGTAAATACAATAACTACAAAACAAAATAGAGCGATGACTACTGTAGAACTAAGGAAATCTTGAATATTTACCATATACCCGATAATGGTTAGGAAGAATAACGCTACAAATAGTCCTAAATCTAAGTTCCCTTTTAGTTTTTTCACTGGTTCAAGTTGTGCGATTGCTACTGCAATGGTTGTAACTAGTAGAATCTTTGCTGCACTTTGGAACGTATCTGGGAATAGTCCAGATAGTGCTGTTGCAAGCGCTACGATAACGAAAGCAATACCGAAGCTCCATGCGATATGTTGGATACTCCATTTTTTCTCTTCTAAAAATTGATCCTCTGATTCTTCTGTGCCACCCTCTAGTTCATTTGCTTTTAACGAATATGGCCATACTTTTTGGAACCATTTCGATTTTGCCGCAATTGCTGGAAAGGCAAACATTAGTATTAGTGTTGGAATTCCAATTACATAGTCTGCAGCATTTGCAGCGGCGAAAGTAGTTGGTGATGCGTTCAGGCCATATCCGATAGCAGTTAAGTTGGAGCTACCACCTGTGTATGTACCAACGAACATTCCAGCAATCTTCCAGCCTTCATCGATCATTGGTGCGAATATCAACCCTGCGATAAAGGTTACAAATGCGACACTAATTGCAGCAATTAACATGGCAAATAGTGGTTTTTTGGATAATTTGAGCATTGCTTTAATATCAACACTTAATAACATTAATGCAATAGATAGTGGAACAGCATAGGTTGCAATGACACCATATACTTCTGCACCGAATGGTACCACTCTCGTATTAGCTAAAATAATACTAATTATAATTACGATAAGTGCTGGGCCAAACATTTTGAAAGGCTTAAATCGTTGTAGGTAAAATCCTAATGCTACAGTGATGGCCATTATAGCTAGTAGACTTTCCGTACTTGTGAATAATGCATTCATTTTTTCTCTCTCCTTTTTTAATGTAGTAAATATGTAGAATGTCAGGCGTGTTGATTATCCAATAAAATCCAAAGGGTATAGAAAAAAGAGCACCTTTCCTGTAGAATGTGAGTAACGACACAAACAAACCCAGGAGGTGCTCTCTATGAACAAGCATACCACACTCCCGAATTTGATGCAAAAACTTGTTTCGGATGAAGAGATTCAACGGATTGCCGAAGCGGTTGGGTATCGTGATTCGTCTCGAACCTTTACGTTGCGCGAGTTGATTCACTTCTTCCTGCTGGCCGCCATGCATCAATGGAAAAGCTTTCGCCACGGAGCCGATGTGGGGCCTCTGTATGGATTGCCGCGATTCCATTATTCCACAGTATCCAAGAAAGCGAAAGAAGTTCCCTATGACATCATGAAACGCTTGTTGGCGTTGATCATTTCCAAGTGCAACCGCCAAACCCGCCGTTCGCTTCGGTTTCCCAAACCGCTTCGGGTGGTGGATTCGACGACCGTCACGGTCGGGAAAAACCGCCTGCCATGGGCGCCGTATCACGGCGAACGCGCCGGAGTGAAGCTGCACGTCGCGTATTCGCCGGAATCCTCGCTGCCGGCAGACGTGGTGGAAACGACCGGACTGCGTCACGATGGCCCAGTGGGAGAACAGTTGACGAACGCTCAACAAGTGCTGGTGGAAGACCGGGCGTATTTCAAAATCGAACGCCTCGATCGATTTGTGGAGCAGCATCAGCTGTTTGTCATTCGGATGAAGGACAACATCGAACTTCATCAGAAAAAAAGCTTGAAACGCCTTTCCAGCACATCTTCATCGGTTCAAGCCGACTTCACGTGCCAGTTGGGGACGAAACAATGCCGCTCCACCAAGCGTCACCGGGTGGTGATCTTTCGAGATGCGAATGGCCGCGACATTCGGGTCGTGACGAACCTCTTCCATGCGTCTGCGGAAACCATTGCCGACATGTACCAACAACGTTGGACTGTTGAGGTCTTTTTCCGTCGGGTGAAGCAATATCTGAATGTCCCGACCTTGTTTGGCACGACGGAAAATGCGGTATACAACCAACTGTTTGCGGCGTTCATCGCGTATGTGTTGCTGCGATGGCTGTATGATCAAACCAAAAAACGGACGAACGTCTCTCTTTCCTTCATTTCGTTTGTTCGCCGTTTTTTCTCTGGGCAGCTTCCTCTCGATTGGAAATCCGGGATGGCCGCTGCTTTGTTTGAGTATGCCCAAATTTATGGAAGGCGTATGTCTAATTTTGGATAATCAACACTCGTGGTAGAATGTAATATATTACATATCTAAATCAATGCCTAATCCAGGTCTTTCTGGAAGGGTTATTTTCCCATGATCTAACTGTAATCCACCATTAATTCCTATATCTTTTACATATAAAAAGCTATCCATATCAGCTTCGGTAATATTTTTCTTAGCAGCTACTAAACTAGCACCTGCTGTAATAGCAATCTTACTTTCTAGCATGCAACCTACCATGCATTGAATTCCAGCTGCTTCTGCGATGTTATTAATACTCATTGCCTTGTAAAGACCACCTGATTTCATCAGCTTAATATTGATAACATCTGCAGCTTGCTTTTTGGCCACTTGGTATGCATCTCTTGGGGAATGAACAGATTCATCCGCCATAACAGGAATTGTTACCTTTTTCCTTACATATGCCATGCCATCGATATCCCATGAAGGTAGAGGTTGTTCTACGGCTTCTACTTGGTACTTTTCAACGGCATTCATTACTTTCACTGCATCTGATGCGGTCCACCCTTGGTTTGCATCCATTCGTAATCGGATGGAGGAGCCAACAGCTTCACGGATCTGCTTTATTGCTTCGATATCTTGTTCTGGATTCAGACCAGCTTTAATCTTTAAAATAGAAAAACCTTGAGCAACCCGTTCTTTCGCTTCGTTTGCCATTGTTTCCGGTGTATCAATGCCAATGGTTACATCCGTTAAAAAAGAATTGCTGTAGCCTCCTAACACTTGATAGAGTGGCGCATTCATATATTTTCCTTTTAAATCATATAAAGCAATATCAATTGCTGCCTTTGCTGCAGTGTTGCCAACAATTGTCTTGTCCATTATTTCGTGTATGCCTTCGATGTTAAGGGGATTCTGCCCGATGATTCGATTACCAAGAAGTTGAGCAGTAGTAATAGCTGTTTCTAACGTTTCCCCTGTTACAAATTCAAAGGGAGCACCCTCACCAATGCCGTAAATACCTTCATCAGTTTCTACCTTGACTAGCAAGTTTTCCACACTTTCGATAGTTCCTAAGGCAACAGTCAATGGTTTAAATAATTCTAACTTTAATTTCTCTACCTTGAGATTTGTAATTTTCATTCTGTACCAACCTTTCTAGATTTCCATATTAATTCGTATGATAGGTAGGAACTAGTTTCTTTGTTTTGAATATCTTAAATTTTCTCTGATAGTCTGATTTACCTCCTTAATATTAAAATGGTAGAATGATTCGACAAAATATTACAAAAAGAATAAATTAACTGTAATTATACGCCGTTGGAATTATTTTCAAGACCCTTTTGTTATATTTTTGTAAATTTTTTGATATTAAGTACAAAAAATATCTTTAGATTCCATCACCCCCTTTAAGTAACTGTAGATGAGCAAATTCACTGACATAAATTGACAACTAAACAAAAAAGGAGACATGAACCCGATTCCTTGGTTAGAATAGATGTACCACCAACTATCCACAAGGAGGTTCATGTCTCATGAATAGATTAGCACATCACCAAGGAATCCACAAGTTTTTCTTCACGCTGGGGTTGACGCTGCAGCTTTCCAAACCGGTCATCAAGCATCTCATTCATATTGTCGATGCCTTGACCACCAAGGGATTCTCGGGAACATTGACTGATATTCATTACTGGAGCTTTCATCCGAATCATCGAACGACGCTCAGTCACTTTTTCACGAAAAGCCCTTGGAACGAGGAAAGGC
>NZ_SDLD01000056.1:0-13907 GCF_013096875.1 Geobacillus sp. DSP4a
AAGAGCGTGCAAACGTTCCGAAAGAATGTGCAAAATCCGGAACAATCCGCAAAAATTTTGCACATTATTTCAGAATCCATCTGAAATAATTTGAAAAAGTGATTCTGAAATAATGTGCTAATTTACAGTAACTTTAAAGGAAGGCGGATCACTCCGCCTTTTTGCATGGATTTACGCACTGGAGATAATTTTGCACAAATTTTGCACAACACAAAAGAATGTGTCGCTCAAACATTGAAATATCAATGCTTTAGGTATATGGTTATCATCCTGCCGAGGCAAAACAGCCGCCTAGGCGGCTGTTTTTCTTTTAGATCAGCAGCGGACGCGCCGCTTTCCTCGAGAGGGTTCCCAAATCAAGGGCTCGGGCGGGGCATTGGGTTTTTTCGTCTGAACAGGCGCCGGTTCGGGCGGTCGCCAAGGCCGCTTTCCGCCGTCAAAAATTTCTCCTACCCCCTCCCGCTCCCGTTGTGTACAATAAAAGAAAGGGGGGGCGTGACGATGAGGGCGGAGTTATGGCAAGAGCAGCGGCTGCAGTTGTCGCTGACAAAGGAACTTGTGCAGGCGATTGAACTGTTGCAATATTCCGCAGTGGATTTGGAAGCGTTTTTATATGAACAGTCGCTGGAAAACCCGTTTTTGGAAATTCGCCGCACCCGGGTGCGGCAACGGCCAAGCCGGACAGAAAGAGACCAAAAGCAATGGCTCGAGAACATTGGCGCCCGCGCAGAGACACTTGTTGGCCATTTGCTTTCTCAGCTGCCTGCGTTGAAGCTGGCCGATCGGGAAGAGCGCATCGTCCGTTATCTCATTGCCTCGCTCGATGAGGATGGCTATTTGCGCGTGCCGCTTGCCGAGCTGGCGGCGCGGTTTTCCGCATCGGAACAAGAGATGGAACGGGGGCTGCGCCTTGTGCAGTCGCTCGACCCGCCGGGAGTCGGCGCCCGCGATTTGGCGGAATGCCTCTTGCTGCAACTTGAACGTCTTCCTGAGCGCGACGAGCTGGCGGAGATGATCGTCCGCTACCATTTTGTCCCCTTTGCGGAAAAGTCGTGGAAAACGCTGGCCAAGCAGCTTGGCGTCAGCCTTGGCGAACTGCAACGCGTCTTCGAGCTCATTCGCACACTCGAGCCGCGGCCAGGCATTCACTATTCGAGCGAAACACCGCCTTTGGTGGTGCCGGATGTCATCGTCGTCCGCGGGGCGGAAGGGGACTGGATGGCCGCCTATAATGATGACATCCATCCGGAGCTCGAATGGAATCGGGAGTACGAGCGGCGCATCGCTGCATCCGGCGACCGGCATGCCGAACAGTTTATCAAAGAAAAATATCGGCAGTTTACATGGCTCGCGAAAAGTTTGGAGCAACGGAAACAGACGCTTCTCCATTTGACGGCCGTCATCATCGACCGCCAGCGCTCGTGTTTGGAGTTTGGGCTTTCGGCGCTCAAGCCGATGACGATGCGCGAGGTGGCCGAGGAGCTCGGCGTTCATGAATCGACGGTGAGCCGCGCGGTCCGGCATAAATATGTGCAAACGCCGTTTGGCACCGTGGAGTTGCGCCGTTTCTTTTCAAACGCCGCGACGGCCGCAGGGGATGAAGCGGCATCGTCCGCCCGCGTGAAAGCGATCATTGAGGCCCTTATTTCCGAGGAAGATCGGCGGGCGCCGCTGTCTGACCAACAGCTTGCTGATTTGCTTCGCGATCGGCACGGCATCGCCATTTCGCGCCGCACAGTCGCCAAATACCGCGAGCAGCTGCGCATCCCGTCTTCGGCAAAGCGGAGGCAATATATCGGCCTGCCGTAACGGGCGGCCAATCGAAACGGCAACTGCTGTAGAAAGAGAGGAAGAAATGAATGCATATCCGATTGTATACGAAAACCAATTGCCCGCTCTGCGACAAAGCGAAAGCCGTTTTGACGGAGCTGCGGGCGGACTATTCGTTTACGCTGGAAGAAATTGATATTTACAAAGATGATGAACTGCTGGAAAAATATCAGCTGATGATCCCGGTTGTGGAATTGGATGGCGAAGAAATCGGCTGGGGAGCGATTGAAAAAGAAGCGGTGAGAAAACGGTTGCGGCGGGCGCAAAACAGTTGAACGGCTATCGTCCTCCTGCTATAATGAAAATGGCGCGGGAGGAATTTTTTATGGCACTGCGGGACATAATATGTCATACCGGGACATAAGATGTCCCTATATTCAATCGAGGAGAAAGGATCCATGCAGCCGTTATTGGAGGCACAAAAAAAATTATTGCCTGACTTGCTTGACGTTATGCAAAAACGATATCAAATTTTGCACTCCATTTCGCTTATGGCGCCGATCGGGCGGCGGGCGCTGGCGGCGAGCCTCGGCATGAGTGAGCGGGTTCTCCGGTCGGAAACAGAATTTTTGAAAGGACAAAACTTGCTTTCCGCCGATGTGTCGGGCATGCGGTTGACGGAGGAAGGCCAGGCGCTCCTTCATACGCTCAATGATTTGATGCGGGAAGCGCTCGGACTCAAAGAGCTGGAAGCCGCGCTGCAGGAACAGCTCGGCATTCCGCGGGTGATTGTCGTTGCCGGGGATAGCGACCGTTCCCCTTGGGTAAAAAAAGAAATGGGTAGAGCGTGTGTCGCCTGCATGAAGGAGCTGCTTGAGCCCGGGGACATCGTCGCCGTGGCCGGCGGAACGACGATGGCGGCGGTCGCGGAGATGATGACGCCGGATTCGAAGCTTCGCGATGTGTTGTTCGTGCCGGCGCGTGGCGGCCTTGGCGAAGATGTCGAGAATCAGGCGAACACGATTTGTGCGAAAATGGCGGAAAAAGCGATGGGCCGCTATCGGTTGCTGCACGTGCCTGACCAGCTGAGCGATGAAGCGTACGCGTCGCTTGTCGAAGAGCCGGCGGTGAAAGAAGTGCTTGAGCTCATCCAATCATGCCGCATGGTCGTCCATGGCATCGGTGAAGCGGTGACGATGGCGAAACGGCGGCGGACGCCGCCTTCGGAGATGGAAAACATCATCGCCCGCCATGCCGTCGCCGAGGCGTTCGGCTACTATTTCAACGAGTACGGCGACGTCGTCCATAAAGTGAAAACAGTCGGCATTCAACTTGAACACCTCCCGCATGTCGAGCATGTCATCGCCGTCGCCGGAGGGGCGTCGAAGGCGAAAGCCATTCGCGCGTACATGAAACGGGCGCCGCACTCGCTATTGGTGACGGACGAAGGAGCCGCAAAAGCGTTCGTAGGGGAGTAATCTCCCTTGCTGATACAATCCAATCGCAAGGAGGAAAATAAGATGGCAGTCAAAGTGGGAATCAACGGATTTGGCCGCATCGGACGCAACGTCTTCCGCGCGGCATTGAAAAACCCGGACATTGAAGTGGTGGCGGTGAACGATTTAACCGATGCCAACACGCTTGCTCATTTGTTGAAGTACGACTCTGTCCATGGCCGTCTGGATGCCGAAGTGTCCGTCAACGGCAACAACTTGGTCGTCAACGGCAAAGAAATCATCGTCAAAGCGGAACGCGACCCGGCCAACTTGGCATGGGGCGAAATCGGCGTTGACATCGTCGTCGAATCGACCGGCCGCTTCACGAAACGCGAAGATGCGGCGAAGCATTTGGAAGCCGGCGCGAAAAAAGTGATCATTTCCGCCCCGGCGAAAAACGAAGACATTACGATCGTCATGGGCGTCAACCAAGACAAATACGACCCGAAAAGCCACCATGTTATCTCGAACGCGTCGTGCACGACGAACTGCTTGGCGCCGTTTGCGAAAGTGCTGCATGAACAATTCGGCATCGTCCGCGGCATGATGACGACCGTTCACTCGTACACGAACGACCAACAAATTTTGGACTTGCCGCACAAAGATTTGCGCCGGGCCCGCGCCGCGGCCGAATCGATCATTCCGACGACGACCGGGGCGGCGAAAGCTGTTGCGCTTGTCTTGCCGGAATTGAAAGGAAAGTTGAACGGCATGGCGATGCGCGTGCCGACGCCGAACGTATCCGTTGTTGACTTGGTGGCGGAATTGGAAAAAGAAGTGACGGTCGAAGAAGTGAATGCCGCATTGAAAGCGGCGGCCGAAGGCGAATTGAAAGGCATTTTGGCTTACAGCGAAGAACCGCTCGTCTCGCGCGACTACAACGGCAATCCGGCTTCGTCGACGATCGACGCGTTGTCGACAATGGTCATTGAAGGCAAAATGGTGAAAGTCGTTTCCTGGTACGACAACGAAACCGGCTATTCGCACCGCGTCGTCGACTTGGCGGCGTACATCGCGTCGAAAGGGCTGTAAAACCAGCTTGGCGTTGAGTTTTCCGCCTGTTCAAGTCTATAATAGGAAAATGGAGGGGAGCGGGGAAATGATCCCCACTCCTTTTCCTTTTCCAACACCATCGTTGAAGGGGGCTGGAACGATGAACAAGAAGACGGTTCGCGACGTTGATGTCAAAGGGAAGCGCGTCTTCTGCCGCGTTGATTTCAACGTGCCGATGGAAGAAGGCGCGATCACTGATGACACACGCATTCGCGCCGCACTCCCGACGATCCGCTATTTGATCGAGCACGGGGCGAAAGTCATTTTGGCGAGCCACCTCGGCCGCCCGAAAGGAAAAGTGGTCGAAGAATTGCGTTTGGATGCCGTTGCGAAGCGGCTCGGCGAGCTGCTTGAACGGCCGGTCGCCAAAACGAATGAAGCGGTCGGCGATGAGGTGAAAGCGGCGGTCGACCGTTTGAACGAAGGCGATGTGCTCTTGCTTGAGAACGTCCGTTTTTACCCTGGCGAAGAGAAAAATGATCCCGAGCTCGCCAAAGCGTTTGCGGAGCTTGCGGATCTATATGTCAACGATGCGTTCGGCGCCGCCCATCGCGCCCATGCGTCGACGGAAGGCATCGCCCATTACTTGCCGGCGGTGGCCGGATTTTTGATGGAAAAAGAACTCGAAGTGCTTGGCAAGGCGCTTTCGAATCCGGACCGCCCGTTTACAGCGATCATCGGCGGCGCGAAAGTGAAAGACAAAATCGGCGTCATCGACAATTTGCTTGAAAAAGTCGACAACTTGATCATCGGCGGCGGACTGGCGTACACGTTCGTCAAAGCGCTTGGGCATGATGTCGGCAAGTCGCTGCTTGAAGAAGATAAAATCGAACTGGCGAAATCGTTTATGGAAAAAGCAAAAGAAAAAGGCGTCCGTTTTTATATGCCGGTGGACGTGGTCGTCGCCGACCGGTTTGCGAACGACGCCAACACGAAAGTCGTGCCGATTGACGCGATTCCAGCCGATTGGGAGGCGCTTGACATCGGTCCGAAAACGCGCGAATTGTACCGCGATGTCATTCGCGAGTCGAAGCTCGTTGTCTGGAACGGCCCGATGGGCGTCTTTGAAATGGAGGCGTTCGCGCACGGGACGAGAGCGGTCGCTGAAGCATTGGCGGAAGCTGCCGATACATACTCGGTCATTGGCGGCGGGGATTCGGCGGCGGCGGTTGAGAAATTCGGCTTAGCCGACAAAATGGATCATATTTCCACCGGCGGCGGCGCGTCGCTTGAGTTTATGGAAGGAAAACAGCTGCCGGGTGTCGTCGCGCTCGAAGACAAATGACCCACGGCGCCGGATTTGGCGCATGGCGGCTGACGCCGCCCAGCGAAAGGAAGGGTGAACGATGAGAAAACCGATCATTGCAGGCAACTGGAAAATGCATAAAACATTAGCGGAAGCGGTTCAATTTGTCGAGAACGTAAAAGGGCTCGTGCCGCCGGCCGATGAAGTCGATTCCATCGTTTGCGCGCCGTTTCTCTTTTTGGATCGGCTGGTGCAAGCGGCAGACGGCACGAATTTAAAAATCGGGGCGCAAAACATGCATTTTGCCGACCAAGGGGCGTACACCGGCGAAGTGAGCCCGGTCATGCTGAAAGACCTCGGCGTCACGTACGTCATCCTCGGCCATTCGGAGCGCCGGCAGATGTTTGCGGAGACGGATGAGACCGTCAATAAAAAAGTATTGGCGGCTTTCACCCGTGGGCTTGTGCCGATTGTTTGCTGCGGGGAAACGATCGAGGAGCGGGAAGCCGGGCAGACGAATGCGGTCGTCGCTTCACAAGTGGAAAAAGCGCTCGCCGGCTTGACGCCGGATCAAGTGAAGCAAGCGGTCATCGCTTACGAGCCGATTTGGGCGATCGGCACGGGGAAGTCGTCGACGGCGGAAGATGCGAACGACGTGTGCGGCCATATTCGTTCGGTCGTCTCGCGCCTGTTTGGCCCGGAAGCGGCGGAAGCGATCCGCATCCAATACGGCGGCAGCGTCAAACCGGACAACATCCGCGACTTTTTGGCGCAAGAACAGATCGACGGCGCCTTAGTCGGCGGGGCGAGCTTGGAGCCGGCTTCATTCTTGCAATTGGTGGAGGCGGGGCGCCATGAGTAAACGACCGGTTGCGCTCATCATTTTGGACGGGTTTGCGCTGCGCGAGGAAACGTACGGCAATGCGGTTGCCCAAGCTCACAAGCCCAATTTTGACCGCTATTGGAACGAATACCCGCACACAACGCTCAAGGCATGCGGCGAGGCGGTCGGGCTTCCGGAAGGGCAGATGGGCAACTCCGAGGTCGGACACTTGAACATCGGCGCCGGGCGCATTGTATACCAAAGCTTAACGCGGGTCAACATTGCCATCCGCGAAGGCGAGTTTGACCGGAATGAAACGTTTTTGGCAGCGATGAACCATGTGAAAGAGCATGGGACAAGCTTGCATTTGTTTGGTCTGCTGTCCGACGGCGGGGTGCACAGCCATATTCACCATTTGTACGCCCTCTTGCGCTTAGCGGCGAAAGAAGGCGTGAAGCGCGTGTACATCCACGGCTTTTTGGACGGCCGCGACGTCGGCCCGCAAACGGCGCCGCAATACATCAAAGAACTGCAGGAAAAAATCAAGGAGTACGGCGTCGGCGAAATCGCGACGTTGTCGGGCCGCTACTACTCGATGGACCGCGACAAGCGGTGGGACCGCGTCGAGAAGGCGTACCGGGCGATGGTGTACGGCGAAGGCCCGACGTACCGCGATCCGCTTGAGTGCATCGAAGATTCGTACCAACACGGCATTTACGACGAGTTCGTCCTGCCGTCGGTCATCGTCCGCGAAGACGGCCGGCCGGTGGCGACGATTCAAGACAACGACGCGATTATTTTCTACAACTTCCGCCCCGACCGGGCGATTCAAATTTCGAACACGTTTACGAATGAAGATTTTCGCGAATTTGACCGCGGCCCGAAACATCCGAAGCATTTGTTCTTTGTCTGCTTGACCCATTTCAGCGAAACGGTGAAAGGGTATGTGGCGTTCAAGCCGACGAACTTGGACAACACGCTCGGGGAAGTGCTGTCGCAGCACGGCTTGCGCCAGCTGCGCATCGCCGAGACCGAAAAATACCCGCACGTGACGTTTTTCATCAGCGGCGGCCGCGAAGAGAAATTTCCAGGCGAAGACCGGATTTTGATCAACTCGCCGAAAGTGGCGACGTACGACCTGAAACCGGAAATGAGCGCCTATGAAGTGACAGACGCGCTGCTGAAAGAGATTGCAGCTGACAAGTACGACGCGATCATCTTGAACTACGCCAACCCGGATATGGTCGGCCACTCGGGCAAGCTTGAGCCGACGATCAAGGCGGTGGAAGCCGTGGACGAATGCCTCGGCAAAGTCGTCGACGCCATTTTGGCCAAAGGCGGCATCGCCATCATCACCGCCGACCACGGCAACGCCGATGAAGTGCTGACGCCGGACGGCAAGCCGCAAACGGCGCATACAACGAATCCGGTGCCGGTGATCGTGACGAAAAAAGGCATCAAGCTGAGAGACGGCGGCATTTTAGGAGATTTGGCGCCGACGATGCTTGATTTGCTCGGTTTGCCGCAGCCGAACGAAATGACAGGGAAATCGTTGATTGTCAAATAACGATACGAAGGAAAAGGAGTGTGTGTTCATGTCTGCGATTATTGATGTTTACGCCCGCGAAGTGCTCGATTCGCGCGGCAACCCAACCGTAGAAGTGGAAGTGTATACAGAAGAAGGCGGTTTCGGCCGCGCCCTGGTGCCAAGCGGCGCCTCGACTGGGGAATATGAAGCAGTCGAACTGCGCGACGGCGACAAAAACCGCTACCTCGGCAAAGGGGTGTTAAAAGCGGTCGAAAACGTCAACGAAGTGATCGCTCCGGAAATCATCGGCCTTGAAGTGACCGACCAAGTGGCGATCGACCGCGCGTTGATTGAGCTTGACGGCACGGAAAACAAAAGCAAACTTGGCGCCAACGCCATTTTGGGCGTCTCGCTCGCCGTGGCCCGCGCGGCAGCGGACGAGCTTGGCCTGCCGCTGTACCAATACTTAGGCGGCTTTAACGCCAAAACGCTGCCGGTGCCGATGATGAACATTTTAAACGGCGGCGCGCATGCGGACAACAACGTCGACATTCAAGAATTTATGATCATGCCGGTCGGCGCGGAAAGCTTCCGCGAAGCGCTGCGCATGGGGGCGGAAATTTTCCACAGCTTAAAAGCGGTGCTGAAAGCGAAAGGCTACAACACCGCCGTCGGCGATGAAGGCGGCTTCGCCCCGAACTTGAAATCGAACGAAGAAGCGCTGCAAACGATCATCGAAGCGATCGAAAAAGCCGGCTACAAACCGGGCGAACAAGTGATGCTCGCCATGGACGTTGCTTCATCCGAGCTGTACAACAAAGAAGACGGCAAATATCATTTGGAAGGCGAAGGCGTTGTCAAAACGTCCGAAGAAATGGTCGCTTGGTATGAAGAACTTGTCTCGAAATACCCGATCATCTCGATCGAAGACGGGCTCGATGAAAACGACTGGGAAGGCCATAAACTGCTGACCGAGCGGCTCGGCAAAAAAGTGCAGCTTGTCGGCGACGACTTGTTCGTCACGAACACGAAAAAACTGGCCGAAGGCATTGAAAAAGGCGTCGGCAACTCGATTTTGATCAAAGTGAACCAAATCGGCACGCTGACGGAAACGTTTGACGCCATCGAAATGGCGAAACGCGCCGGCTACACCGCTGTCGTCTCGCACCGCTCCGGCGAAACGGAAGACAGCACGATCGCGGACATCGCCGTCGCCACCAACGCCGGCCAAATCAAAACGGGCGCGCCGTCGCGCACCGACCGCGTCGCGAAATACAACCAGCTGCTCCGCATTGAAGATGAACTCGGCCACACGGCCATTTACCAAGGCATCCGTTCGTTTTACAATTTGAAAAAATAACCGATAACAGAATCATTACAGGCACCTTTCGGCTGTTTGCCAAGAAAGGTGCCTTTTTTTGCGGCGGGCGAGGATAGCAAAGGGTCGCGTCAAAAGCGCGTTATGAAGACTCCACATAGACCATCCCCTTGAGTATCGGAGGGATGTTCAAGGATGGAGTCGCCCTTGACCAACACCCGACAAAGGTGGGAAAGAATCGTCAAGGGCGGTGGAGACAAAAAGAAGGCAATCGTTTTCCCATATTACACCCATTACATACACAGTGATTGAATATTGGGTCTTAGGGATTTCAAACAAATCGGCGAATCATTTGGGCAACAAGCTTGTCACTTCTTTGTTCTGGTAAAGTTCTTTTTCATCTTCCGTACAACAATCAATACACTTAACTATTTTGAGAAGATCAATTTTGATTTGATTATATTTTTTAATTTTCTTTCAAATATTTCCCATGATTTCACTCTCATACTTAAACAATCACATCTTTGTCTCTAGAAGGCCGGTGAAAAACGAGGATACTTGAGAAATCGACGAAGCTGAATGAGAAACAAAAGCACGTTTTATCAAGGTTTCTGAATTTGAGAAAATATAGGTTTTACCTCGTTGCTAAGTAAATCACCGGGCTCCTAGAGATAAGTTGAAATTCCTTTTGAAGCTTCTTACTTCTTGTTTGTAGAAGAGCTTAAAAAACCAATGGGGACTGATAAAATAATGGAAGGTGAAATCGCACCCGAAGCCTGGTATGAGGGATGCTTAGTTTCCTATGGTTCTGGTAATGAAAAATATTGTTACCAAAATTACTTTGGAGCCAAGTGTAGAAGTGGAACACCAATTAACGCATTAGACCGATGCTGCCAAGCTCACGATCGTTGTTGGGCTAATTTTGGGAAAGGAGACGATGGTTGCGATTACGAATGATATCTCTGTGCATACGCTACTTATGATCCGGGCTGGTGGATGGTTGCCGAGTTTGGATTATTGTGCTCGCAAGGAAAATTAGGTAGCATTTTCTAAATGTTTTTATGAAAAGAGAAGGTCTATTCCAACCTTCTCTTTTCGTGCTCTTATCCTCCCATAACACGGGCTAAATAATAATAAAAACTCCAAAGACCTAAAGAACTAAGGCTACTTAACAAGACAGCAAGCGATAAAAATAGGTTGGCATTGGATTCCTTTCTATAACGAACTAGAAACATAATGGACAGGATGATACCAGCAACGAAAAAGGGTAGCCATACCAGCCATAAAGAACCGAAGGGGAACCCGGTATCTATGAGGTAACCCACTATAAAAACAAGATTGATAAATAAAATTACAGGAAGAATTATTTTCTTCATTTACACTTTCACCTTTTACTGGAAAATGGATTGAACAAAATCTTTTATATAATTTTAACAAAATACAGAAAGGTTTTAAATAGTTTTTTTATCTGTAGATGAGTATTTTTCATTATAATAATTTCCATGTCATAAGAGGTAAACAGGGTACTCCTTAGGCGACATGGAGCTGTTTTTTGATCGCATCAATGGGAATATCTTGCTTCGCAGCGTTATCAATGAACTCGACGATGCTGTGGCCTTTCCGCGATCGAAGCAACTCCAGCCCAGCGGAAAGGGTTTGTTGGGATTCGGCAATGCTGTACACGCAGGCTAAAGCACCACTGCCCCATACCGTTTCACCGTGACTTAAACAAAATGTTTTTGGCGTGATCGCGCCTCGAATCATCTCCTTCATGGTGTTCACTGCTTCGGCTGCGGCTATCTTTACTTTTGTACATGGGCGAGGCATCTCTCTTTTCGAAGCGGCATGAACACCTCTCATGCGGGCGCAAAACGATAGACGTGGGTGAGGTGGTGGTTTATACTATTTTTGAATCATTTGAATATTCAGGAGTGATAAAGATGGAACAAACCGTTGTTGAAACAAAGTACGGTCGGTTGCGCGGGGGAACAAATGAAGGGGTTTTCTATTGGAAAGGGATTCCGTACGCGAAAGCGCCGGTCGGCGAGCGCCGGTTTCTGCCGCCGGAGCCGCCCGATGCGTGGGATGGGGTGCGTGAGGCGGCCGCGTTTGGCCCCGTGGTCATGCAGCCGTCGGATCCGATTTTCAGCGGATTGCTCGGGCGGATGAGCGAGCCGCCGAGCGAAGACGGGCTGTACTTGAACATTTGGTCGCCGGCGGCGGATGGGAAGAAGCGCCCGGTGTTGTTTTGGATTCATGGCGGCGCCTTTTTGTTCGGCTCGGGTTCTTCGCCGTGGTATGACGGGACGGCGTTTGCGAAACACGGCGATGTCGTCGTCGTAACGATCAACTACCGAATGAACGTGTTTGGCTTTTTGCATCTCGGTGATTCGTTCGGCGAAGCGTACGCGCAAGCCGGGAATCTCGGCATTTTGGACCAAGTGGCGGCGCTGCGCTGGGTGAAGGAGAACATTGCGGCGTTTGGCGGTGATCCGGACAATGTGACGATTTTCGGTGAATCGGCGGGAGCGGCGAGCGTCGGCGTGCTGTTGTCGCTTCCGGAGGCGAAGGGGCTGTTTCGGCGCGCCATGTTGCAAAGCGGTTCGGGATCGCTTCTTCTCCGTTCGCCGGAGACCGCGATGGCGATGACCGAACGCATTCTTGATAAGGCTGGCATCCGTCTGGGCGACCGCGAACGGCTGTTGTCGATTCCTGCCGAGGAGCTGCTGCGGGCGGCGCTGTCGCTCGGTTCAGGGGTCATGTACGGTCCGGTGGTGGATGGCCGCGTATTGCGCCGCCATCCGATTGAAGCGCTCCGCGACGGGGCGGCCAGCGGCATTCCGATTCTCATCGGCGTGACGAAAGACGAGTACAACTTGTTTACCTTGACGGATCCGTCATGGACAAAGCTTGGCGAAAAGGAACTTCTTGACCGAATCAACCGGGAAGTCGGGCTGGTGCCAGAAGAGGCCATCCGCTATTACAAAGAAACGGCGGAGCCGTCGGCGCCTACTTGGCAAACGTGGCTTCGCATCATGACGTACCGCGTATTTGTCGAGGGGATGCTGCGGACGGCGGACGCCCAAGCGGCGCAAGGGGCGGATGTGTACATGTACCGCTTTGACTATGAGACGCCGGTGTTCGGCGGCCAGCTGAAAGCATGCCACGCGCTCGAGCTGCCGTTTGTGTTTCACAATCTCCATCAGCCGGGCGTCGCGAATTTCGTCGGCAACCGGCCGGAGCGCGAGGCGATCGCCAACGAAATGCATTATGCCTGGCTTTCGTTCGCCCGCACCGGAGACCCGAACGGTGCTCACTTGCCGGAAGCGTGGCCGGCGTATACGAGCGAGCGCAAGGCGGCCTTTGTCTTTTCGGCCGCCAGCCATGTCGAAGATGATCCGTTTGGCCGCGAGCGTGCGGCATGGCAAGGACGCTAGAAGATTTGATTCGTGAGGGAGCACCGCCGTCTGCGGAAAAATGGAGCTTCGGCCTCTCTCCGCTAAACCAACAAAGGAACGGCCAACCGCCGTTCCTTTTTATTCGTTCGCCCCTCGGGAAGGAAGCCCGAACTGTTCCGCCAGCGCCGGGTCGCGGTCGATGGCCTCGATGAGCTTGCGCATGACGTTGATGTCAAACGTAAAGTTCGCCCCGATCGGCGAGGTGACGAAAATTTTCCCTTCCTTTGCCTCGCGCGCCCGTTTGAATTGATAGCCGTCAATCGCGATGACGACTCGTTCGTCCGGTCTTGCCATTGAAGTCCCTCCAGTCGTTGCCGATTTGCTTTCTATTGTAACGCATTTCGGCGGTGGACGACAATGATCATACCGCATCCGATTCATCCTATTTCGCGCAGGAGACTCCCACTTCAACGACCAAAGGGAGTAAGTGGGAGAGGAATGCGCGTTCCCCTTTTCTTTTGTGTATGATATAATAAAGGCGTGGAGAAAACCGTTTAATAAAGGCACTCCAATAACTGCTACTCGATGTATGGAGTTGGTTACAGGAAACGTTGTAACCGTAAAACATCGAGCGTAGATCCGTCTGTTGTGTGTGGAAGCCAAGTACTGCCAACAGACACACCGAGAGAATCGGTAACGATGCAGGCATGACCTGCGTCGTTGGGTAGTTGTCAACCTGCCCTGATGCAACCCCAAGTCAAGGAAGGAGGACGAAGTCCGCTTGTACTTCTGGGGAGTTGCAAGCCCCCACTTCAAGCGTTAGCTAAGTGGGGGTAGTTGACGGAGCGTCAAGCAGATGGAGGATGAAACGTTCTTTCATCTCTGCCAAAGAGAAGAGGGAGCGAATGTTTGCGCCCCCTTTGCCATTCCGTTGAATGGATGAGAAAGGCAAGGAGTTGTCGCCTTTTCTTCAGCATCGTTTCATTCGTTCGCGGCTCCATCGATGTGGTCAAGTCAGATATGTGGCGATTTTAGCCAGGCATTCGTCAATGATTTCGTCGATTTCCTCTATTTGCGCATCTTCTCGATTGTATTTTTTTAAAATTTTTAGATGACGAGCTTTCCAATCCAATGATTTGATTTGGTCGGGTGAACTACCCCCACTTAATTTTCTAGCGAAAATTTGAAGTGGGGGCTTCCAAAGAAGTTTGACTGCTTCAAGCAATCCTTATTCTTTGAGGCGTGTCCACTTCGCCGCTAGAGCATAAGACACTC
>NZ_SDLD01000057.1:0-13863 GCF_013096875.1 Geobacillus sp. DSP4a
CCTCATATGGCCTAGTGGTGATAGCGGAGGGGAAACACCCGTTCCCATCCCGAACACGGAAGTTAAGCCCTCCAGCGCCGATGGTAGTTGGGGCCAGCGCCCCTGCAAGAGTAGGTCGCTGCTAGGCGGAAAACAGAGCACCCCATTGTGCATGACGCGCAATGGGGTGCTTTTTATCAACCCGCGCTGGGAAGCCTTCACTCCCGCGCGTTCGTGCAGGTGGGAGAGCATTCAATCATTTGGCTTGGCCCAAAACTTATGCATTAAATATTCGTTTAGCAGCAGGGGCACTTTGTCCGCCGATATGGAAAGAAATTGAAGAATAAAAATGTACGCCTTGCTTGAGTAAGAGTGAAGAAGTTCGCTCCACCACTCTGTTTCGTAGCGGGAGATCATGCTCAAATTGTACAGCAGCAAATAATGGGCATGGATTTCCGGGAGCGCAAAGATTTTTTCCTTCTTCGTTGGGATATGGTATGTTCCGTTCGAATGGAATAAAAACGGCCCTTCCTTAATCGGCGATAGCGGCGATTCCATCTTGAAATAAAGAAATTCCCCTTCCTCCTTGGCGAATGTCAGCTGTTTTTCGTGCCCTTCCTCGCTCATGTACTGGATGAAGCGGAGCTGCGACATATGGTAATGGTCCAAAATCGCCTTCGGAATGGCCAGCATGGGCGGTGAAACCGTATGTACGACCGGCAACGACAATGGCTTTTTTCGCTCGCTTAAACAAAAAAATGTTTCGTGCAGTTCGCAGATTCGTTGCAACAGCATGCCCATGCGAAATTTTTCCCCCGCCTCTTGTTTCACATGAAACATTTTTTCAGAAAAATGAGTGAACAAACCGTTTTTTTGGATTTTGACTTCGTCATCTAAAAATTCATAGCCTTGCTTTTTGCGCTTTCTCGTTGACACTCCATGGGCTAAAACGGATGTCGATTCAGGATAGTCCGGATCGACGGTGAGCAGGCACGCCTTTATCAGCTGCACCATGCCATAAAACAAAAGAACCGGTTTAATGGACAATGGCGACTGCCTGGCGGCGGCATAAAAGTTTTGCCCATGCTCCAAATAATATAAAAATGGATAACAGTTTGTATAACTGCGCTGAACAGCGTCTTCCCGTTGTTGCTGTTTGTAGCATTGCAGCAAAAAGCGCTGGGCGACGTCAGCGGAGCGGAAAATAGAAAAGTTGACAGCTTTACCGGGATTTCCGAACATTTTTACCCCCCTTGCCATGGAATTGTAAGAAGATAACTGAAAAGTTGGACATTTTTTTGATTCCTTGACAGTAGTTTAACCAGTTGTTAAGCTACTAATAATATTTCCGGACAAGGGGGAGAAAACATGTGGGAAGCGAAATTCGCAAAGGAAGGCTTGACGTTTGATGATGTTCTTCTCATTCCAGCAAAATCGGACGTGCTGCCGCGTGATGTTGATGTCACGACGAAGTTAAGCGATACGCTCCAGTTGAACATCCCAATCATTAGCGCCGGCATGGATACCGTAACCGAAGCGGAAATGGCTATTGCGATGGCGCGTCAAGGCGGTCTTGGCGTCATTCACAAAAACATGTCGATTGAGCAACAGGCGGAACAAGTCGACAAAGTAAAGCGGTCAGAGCGCGGTGTTATTACGGATCCGTTTTTCTTAACGCCTGACCATCAAGTGTATGATGCGGAACATTTAATGAGCAAGTATCGCATCTCCGGCGTGCCGATCGTCAACAATGCCGAGGAACAAAAGCTTGTCGGCATTATCACGAACCGCGATTTGCGCTTTATTCAGGATTACTCGATTAAAATTTCCGAGGTAATGACGAAGGAGAACTTGATTACAGCCCCGGTAGGGACTACGTTAGAAGAAGCGGAAAAAATTTTGCAAAAGCACAAAGTGGAAAAATTGCCTCTCGTCGATGAAAATGGAGTTTTAAAAGGGCTTATTACGATTAAGGACATCGAAAAGGTGATCGAGTTCCCGAATTCGGCGAAAGATGCGAAAGGGAGGCTGATTGTCGGGGCGGCCGTCGGGGTGACGGCGGACACGATGATTCGCGTCAAAAAGCTTGTTGAGGCAGGGGTTGATGTCATTGTCGTTGACACGGCGCACGGCCATTCGAAAGGCGTCCTAGAGACGGTGGCCAACATCCGCCGCCAATACCCGGACTTGAACATCATCGCCGGCAATGTCGCGACAGCTGAAGGGACGCGCGACTTGATTGAGGCTGGGGCGAACATTATTAAAGTCGGAATCGGTCCGGGGTCCATCTGCACGACCCGGGTTGTCGCCGGGGTTGGTGTGCCGCAAATTACGGCGATCTATGACTGTGCGACTGAGGCGCGCAAACATGGCGTCCCGATCATCGCTGACGGCGGCATTAAATACTCTGGCGACATCGTGAAGGCGATTGCCGCCGGAGCTCATGCGGTCATGCTCGGCAGTTTGCTCGCCGGCGTCTCGGAAAGCCCAGGCGAGACGGAAATTTACCAAGGCCGCCGCTTTAAAGTATACCGGGGCATGGGGTCGGTCGCGGCGATGGAGCGCGGCAGCAAAGATCGTTATTTCCAAGAAGACGCGAAAAAGTTTGTCCCGGAAGGCATCGAAGGGCGTGTGCCGTACAAAGGGCCGCTCGCCGATACGATTTATCAGCTTGTCGGTGGCTTGCGCGCCGGTATGGGCTATTGTGGAACGCGGAACTTGGATGAGCTGCGGGAGAAAACGCAATTTGTCCGCATGACGGGCGCAGGGCTTCGCGAAAGCCATCCGCATGACGTGCAAATTACGAAAGAAGCGCCGAACTACTCCGCGTTTTGATCAAGGCTGCGTCCATCAGCCTAACTTTGACGGAGACAGATTCTCCGTCTATTTTTTTGGCCGCCTGTATGTTACAATAACGGTTGTGTGAGGAGGGTTTCGATGTGAAGAGGAAACGAAAGTGGTTGTTTTGGCTGCTGTCTGTTTGTCTTTGCTTAACACTATGGCCGTTTCAACAGACGGCGAAGGCGGAAAGCGCTCCGCTTGACATCCGGGCGGACGCCGCGATTTTAGTGGACGCGAAGACGGGAAGAATTTTATATGAGAAAAACATTGATACGGTGCTTGGCATTGCCAGCATGACAAAAATGATGACCGAGTATTTGCTTCTTGACGCCGTTAAGGCGAAACGTGTCAAGTGGGATCAGACGTATACGCCGAGTGAGTATGTGTACCGGTTGTCGCAAGACCGGGCGCTGTCCAACGTTCCGCTGCGCAAAGATGGCAAGTATACAGTGCGCGAACTGTACGAGGCAATGGCCATTTATTCGGCCAATGGGGCTACGGTCGCGATTGCGGAAATCATTGCTGGGTCAGAGAAAAATTTCGTGAAAATGATGAATGAAAAAGCGAAACAGCTCGGGTTGAAAGATTATAAATTCGTGAATGCGACAGGGTTAAGCAACGAAGACTTAAAAGGATTCCACCCGGAAGGGACAAACTCGGATGAGGAAAATGTCATGTCTGCGCGGGCCATGGCCACCCTTGCCTACCGGCTGCTGAAAGACCATCCAGAGGTGCTGGAAACGGCGAGCATTCCCCATAAAATGTTCCGAGGAGGAACAGAGGACGAAATTAAAATGGACAACTGGAACTGGATGCTGCCAGGGCTTGTGTACGGATACAAAGGGGTAGACGGGTTGAAAACCGGCTATACGGAATTTGCCGGCAACTGTTTCACCGGGACGGCGAAGCGGAACGGCGTCCGCCTCATTTCCGTCGTGATGAATGCCAAGGATGCAAGCGGAAAAACGACGAAAGAGGCGCGTTTTAAGGAGACAGAAAAACTATTTAACTATGGATTTCATCAATACTCGCTCCAAACGCTCTATCCGAAAGGGTATCAGCTGAAGGGGAAAGAGACGATTCCAGTCGTGAAAGGGAAGGAAAAAGAAGTTCGCGTCGCAACGGCGAAAAAGCTGTCTCTGCTCGTCAAAAATGGCGAGGAAAAACAGTACAAGCCGGTTTATGTATTGGATCAGAAAAAAATGACGAAAGAAGGAAAATTGATCGCTCCGTTGAAAAAAGGAGAGACGGTCGGATATATGACGCTTGAATACAAAGGCGATGACTCGCTCGCGTTCTTAAGCCCGGACATGCAAAAAAACATCCGGGTGCCGCTCGTTACGACAACCGAGGTGGAGAAAGCCAACTGGTTCGTTCTCTCGATGCGTGCGATTGGCGGACTGTTTGCTGATTTATGGACAAGCGTTGCCAAAACGGTGAAAGGTTGGTTGTAACGCTGCTCCCCGGTTAAGGGGAGCTTTTTTCCATTGTGATTTTTGTAAAAATTGAGGTAAAATAAAACAGTGGAATCATCCTTTTGCGTATATAGCAAAGCATAAGGATAGGAACAGGGGGAATCAACGTTGGCATTGACAGGTACAGACCGCGTCAAACGCGGCATGGCGGAAATGCAAAAAGGCGGCGTCATTATGGACGTCGTCAATGCGGAGCAAGCGAAGATTGCTGAGGCGGCAGGGGCTGTCGCAGTCATGGCGCTCGAGCGCGTCCCGGCAGACATTCGCGCCGCTGGCGGTGTCGCGCGCATGGCTGATCCGACGATCATTGAAGAAGTGATGAACGCTGTATCAATCCCAGTCATGGCAAAAGTGCGCATCGGGCATTATGTGGAAGCGCGCGTCCTTGAGGCGCTCGGCGTCGACTATATTGACGAAAGTGAAGTATTGACGCCGGCTGATGAAGAGTTCCATATTGACAAACGGCAGTTTACGGTCCCATTTGTATGCGGTTGCCGCGACTTAGGAGAGGCCGCCCGCCGCATTGCTGAAGGGGCATCGATGTTGCGGACAAAAGGGGAGCCAGGGACAGGAAACATCGTCGAGGCCGTTCGCCATATGCGCAAAGTCAACGCGCAAATCCGCAAAGTTGTCAGCATGAGCGAAGACGAACTTGTCGCCGAGGCGAAACAGCTTGGGGCTCCGGTTGAAGTGCTGCGTGAAATCAAACGGCTTGGCCGCCTCCCGGTCGTCAACTTCGCCGCTGGCGGTGTCGCGACACCAGCTGACGCCGCGCTCATGATGCACTTAGGCGCCGACGGTGTCTTCGTTGGTTCGGGCATTTTTAAATCGGAAAATCCGGAAAAATACGCTCGTGCGATCGTTGAAGCGACGACTCATTATGAAGACTATGAGCTGATCGCTCATCTATCGAAAGGGCTGGGCGGCGCAATGCGCGGCATCGATGTCGCGACACTGCTGCCGGAGCATCGGATGCAAGAACGAGGCTGGTAATCCGGACAAAGGAGCAAGATCACAATGAAAATAGGTGTACTCGGACTGCAAGGAGCTGTGCAGGAACATGTCCGCGCCATCGAGGCGTGCGGCGCCGAGGCGGTCGTCGTGAAGAAACCGGAGCAGCTTTCGGGACTCGACGGACTCGTGCTCCCGGGCGGCGAAAGCACAACAATGCGGCGCCTCATGGACCGGTACGGATTGATGGAGCCATTGAAGCAATTTGCCGCTGATGGCAAGCCGATGTTTGGGACATGCGCCGGGCTCATTTTGCTGGCGAAACGAATCGTCGGGTATGATGAGCCTCACTTAGGCCTGATGGATATTACGGTCGAGCGGAACTCGTTTGGGCGGCAGCGGGAAAGCTTTGAGGCGGAGCTGTCGATCAAGGGGGTTGGCGACGGGTTTGTCGGCGTCTTCATCCGTGCTCCGCACATTGTCGAGGTCGGCGACGGGGTCGATGTCCTCGCGACATACAATGACCGCATTGTCGCGGCCCGGCAAGGCCAGTTTCTTGGTTGCTCGTTCCATCCAGAGTTGACCGACGATCATCGATTGATGCAATACTTTCTCAACATGGTCAAAGAAGCGAAAATGACGTCAAGCCTTAAGTAAAGTGATCAAGCGAAAGCGATGAGAGGAACAAGCAGCAGACCCCCTTTCTTTCAGAGAGCCGGTGGGTGGTGCAAACCGACAGGAAGCGCCTGTGAATCCATCCTCGAGCAAAACGTTGAACGCCAAAGCGGGTCAGTAGGCGTTTTCGGCAGCCGCCGTGAACGGCAAAAAGGGAAGGCATCGCAAGCCTTCAATAAGGGTGGCACCGCGGGGTCGCTCCCGTCCCTTTTGGGGACGGGGGCTTTTTTATGTATAATATTGAATGGAAAAGGAGGTAAAAGCCATGCTGGATGTGAAAATATTGCGCGCCCAGTTTGAAGAAGTGAAAGAAAAACTAATGCAGCGCGGCGGAGATTTGGCGAACATCGACCGGTTTGAACAGTTGGACAAAGAACGCCGCCGTTTGATTGCTGAGGTGGAAGAGCTAAAAAGCAAACGCAATGATGTGTCGCAGCAAATTGCCGCCCTTAAGCGCGAGAAAAAGGATGCAGAGCCGCTGATCGTCCAAATGCGCGAAGTCGGCGACCGCATTAAGCAAATGGATGAGCACATTCGCCAACTGGAAGAGGAACTCAACGCCCTGTTGTTATCGATTCCAAATATTCCGCATGAATCCGTACCGGTCGGCCAGTCGGAAGAGGACAATGTCGAAGTGCGGAGATGGGGGGAGCCGCGTTCGTTTTCGTTTGAACCGAAACCGCATTGGGATATCGCCGACCAGCTTGGTCTGCTTGATTTTGAGCGGGCGGCTAAAGTGACAGGAAGCCGGTTTGTGTTTTATAAAGGGTTGGGCGCCCGGCTTGAGCGGGCGTTAATCAACTTTATGCTTGACATCCATCTCGATGAATTCGGCTATGAAGAAGTGCTGCCCCCCTATTTGGTGAACCGGGCAAGCATGATTGGAACCGGGCAATTGCCGAAATTTGCCGAGGATGCGTTTCATTTGGACAGCGAAGACTATTTTCTCATTCCGACAGCGGAAGTGCCGGTGACGAACTTGCATCGCGATGAAATTTTATCTGCAGATGATTTGCCGCTTTACTATGCAGCGTACAGCGCCTGTTTCCGCGCTGAAGCTGGTTCGGCCGGCCGCGACACAAGAGGGCTCATCCGTCAGCATCAGTTCAACAAAGTGGAGCTTGTTAAGTTTGTCAAACCGGAAGATTCATACGAGGAACTGGAAAAATTGACACGGCAGGCGGAAACGATTTTGCAGCGGCTCGGGCTTCCGTACCGCGTTGTCGCCTTGTGCACGGGTGATCTCGGCTTTTCAGCAGCGAAAACATACGATATTGAAGTATGGCTGCCAAGCTACGGCACGTACCGGGAAATTTCATCGTGCAGCAACTTTGAGGCGTTCCAAGCTCGCCGCGCCAACATCCGCTTCCGTCGCGATCCGAAAGCGAAACCGGAATACGTGCACACGTTAAACGGCTCAGGGTTGGCCATCGGCCGAACGGTCGCCGCTATTTTGGAAAACTACCAGCAAGAAGATGGATCGGTCATCATCCCAGAGGCGCTCCGCCCATACATGGGCAACCGGGACGTCATCCGTTAAAATCGTTGGTTGACTTTTCCCGGCAGCCGTGTTATAGTGAATGACGTTGGCGACGGAGAAAAAGAGGCGGCGGACGCCGGCCTCGAATGCTTCTCTGCCAAAGCGATAAAGAACAGTACTGACGCGCATAAGAGGAGATTGCCATCCGAAACGGCTGATCGGAATCGCCGTTTCCAGCCATAAAAAAACCCGCCGGGAGAAAGGCGGGTTTTTTTATCTCTTTGGCGCGGGCGGCCTTATCTTTTGACGACTGCAAACTGGTCGGAAAGGAGCAGCCAGTTTTGCGGGAAATCGAAGCCCAGTTTCCAATAGCTGACTCCGCGCAGGCCAAGTTCTTTCACGAGATTGAATTTTGCCTGAATGGAGCGGGCGTCCTCAAACCATACTTCGTGCTCGCGCCCGTTTTCATCGCGGTAGCGAAAATGCGGCGCCTGCGCCTCGGTGTCGTATTCAATCGCGACGTTATACCTCGCGGCGAGGGCGATGGCCTGCTGCGGGCTGATGGCGCGGGCGTACGGTCCGCCCGGTACGTACGGCAGTGTCCAATCATAACCATACAAATTTTGCCCCATTAAAATCTTTCCGGGAGGCATTTCCGAGACGGCGTACTCGAGGACACGGCGGACAGGGCCGATGGGGGAGACCGGCATCGGCGGGCCGCCGCTGTAGCCCCACTCATACGTCATAATGACGACAAAGTCGGCAATTTGTCCATGGGCGCGGTAGTCATGGGCTTCGTACCAACGTCCGCGCTGGGTGGCGCTCGTTTTTGGCGCCAGGGCGGTCGACATCATCCATCCTTCCCGTTCAAATCGCCGTTTCGCTTTGCGCAAAAACGCATTATATGCTTCTCGGTCTTCGGGGCGCAAATATTCGAAATTAAAATGGATGCCGCGCAAGCCATACCGTCTGGCGGCAGCGACAATGTTGTCGAGCAGGCGGTTTTGCAGCGTTTCATTCGTCAAAATAAGCGCGCCCAGCTCATCGCTGAACTGCCCGTTTTCAATGTTGGCGACAACCATCACAAGCGTGACGCGGTTGGCGCGGGCGATGGCGGGAAAGTCGTCAAGCGGAGGCTCTTGGAGTGTCGCGTCGCGCCGAATGGCAAAATAAAAGGGACTTAAATACGTTAAATGTGGAGCGGCTTCGCGGGCGCTTGCTTCCAACGCCGGACTGACGGTCGCACCGCGCGGTTCAATATAGGCGTTAAACTCCGCTCTCCGCTTGGCTCCGGGCGGAATGTAAAGACGCTGGCCGACCCGCAATGGCGCATTTAACGAGAGGCGGTTCACTTCCGCGAGACGCTGCATCGGAATGGAAAACCGGCGGGCAATCGACCATAAACTGTCTCCGGGTTGCACCCAATAAAAACGACCGACGATCGGAATCACGAGCGCCTGACCGACGACAAGACGGTCGGGATTTGGCAGCTTGTTCGCCCGAACAATGTCCTCGACCGTCGTTTCATATGCTTTAGCGATCCCGCTTAACGTTTGTCCTCTCTGTATGACATGGATCTGCATCGCTTGACCTCCTAGTTGCGTCTTCATTCTCCATATTTTATGATGGAAAAGAAAGAGAAATGACCGTTTGTGCAAAGGGGTATATGATGAGCAACGATGAGTATTACATGAAGTTGGCGATTGAAGAAGCAAAAAAAGCTGAACGGATCGGCGAAGTGCCGATCGGGGCCGTCATCGTTCAAGACGGCCGCGTCATCGCCCGCGCCCATAATTTACGGGAAACGGAACAGCGCGCGATCGCCCATGCGGAGGTTTTGGCCATTGACGAAGCGTGCCGGGTGACCGGCTCATGGAGGCTTGAACGGGCGGTGTTATACGTGACGCTTGAACCGTGCGCCATGTGCGCGGGGGCCATCGTTCTTTCCCGCATTGAGCGGGTCGTATTTGGAGCTAGCGACCCAAAAGGGGGATGCGCCGGGACGTTAATGAACTTATTGCAGGAAAGCCGGTTCAACCACCAGGCTGAGGTTGCAAGCGGTGTGTTGGCGGAGGAGTGTGGGGCGCTGCTGAGCGGCTTTTTCCGCCGATTGCGCGAACAAAAGAGAAATGTTGGCGGAAGTTCCAACTAAAATTCGGCCTGTGTACATTGCATTTTCCCTATAAACGCGCTATACTGATAGTGCCGTGCTAAGCGGGGAGGTAGCGGTGCCCTGTACTCGCAATCCGCTCTAGCGAGGCTGAATCCCTTCTCGAGGTTAGTCTGTTGTGAGGCCTGTCTCAAGTAAGTGGTGTTGACGTCTGGGTCCCGCGCAATGGGATTCCGTGAACCCTGTCAGGTCCGGAAGGAAGCAGCAGTAAGCGGATGCTCCCATGTGCCGCGGGGGCGCCTGGGCTGAGCCAACTGCTTGAGCAACGCTCGGGGCAGCTAATCGACAGAAGGTGCACGGCCTTACATAAGCAGCAAGAGGGTGTCCCAAAAGCAATGGGACACCCTTTCTTCATTGACAAGATGCAGAGGCAATTTGCTTCGGCAACACGATCATATTGTATCTCTTTTAATAGAGAGACGATCTTTTGGGACAGCCTCTTTTTATTTTAAAATAGGGCAGAACGTTATATAATAGTGGAGATGAGAGGAAGAGGAGGGCCGTTTTCCGTGGCATACCAAGCGTTATACCGTGTTTTTCGGCCGCAGCGTTTCGCGGACATGGTCGGCCAAGAACACGTGACGAAAACGTTGCAAAGCGCCCTGCTTCAACATAAAATATCGCATGCCTACTTATTTTCCGGACCGCGTGGGACAGGCAAAACGAGCGCGGCGAAAGTGTTCGCCAAGGCGGTCAACTGTGAACAGGCCCCGGCGGCCGAGCCGTGCAATGAATGTCCCGCTTGCCTCGGCATTACAAACGGAACGATTCCCGATGTGTTGGAAATTGACGCCGCTTCCAACAACCGCGTCGACGAAATCCGCGACATCCGTGAAAAAGTGAAATTTGCGCCGACCTCGGTCCGTTATAAAGTGTACATTATCGACGAAGTGCACATGCTGTCAATCGGCGCGTTTAACGCGTTGTTGAAGACGCTTGAGGAACCGCCCAAACACGTCATTTTCATTTTGGCCACCACCGAGCCGCATAAAATCCCGGCGACGATCATTTCCCGCTGCCAACGGTTCGATTTTCGCCGCATCCCGCTGGCCTCCATCGTTTCGCGGTTGAAATATGTGGCGAACGCCCAGGGCGTAGAAGCATCCGACGAGGCGCTGTCGGCTATCGCCCGCGCTGCCGATGGAGGGATGCGCGACGCGCTCAGTTTGCTTGACCAGGCGATTTCATTCAGCGATGGGAAGCTTCGGCTTGATGACGTGCTGGCGATGACCGGAGCGGCATCATTTGCCGCGTTGGCTGATTTCATTGCCGCCATTCATCGGAAAGATACAGCGGCTGTTTTGCAACAGTTTGAAGCAATGATGGCGCAAGGAAAAGATCCGAATCGTTTGGTTGAAGATTTGATTTTGTATTATCGCGACTTGTTGCTGTACAAAACGGCCCCTCATGTGGAAGGAGCCATCCAAATTGCGGTCGTTGACGAAGCGTTCACCTCGCTTTCGGAAGCGATTCCTCTTTCCGATTTGTACGGAGCGATTGAGCTGTTGAACAAAAGCCAGCAGGAGATGAAGTGGACGAACCACCCGCGTCTTCTCCTCGAAGTGGCGCTCGTCAAGCTTTGCCATCAGCCAGCGGCTGCTGCTCCATCGCCGACCGCTTCTGAACTTGGGCCATTGATCAAGAGGATTGAAACGCTGGAAATCGAGCTGCGCCGCCTAAAAGAGCAGGCGCCTGCCGTCCCGCCGGAGGCGCCTTCTGCGAAAAAAACGGCGAAAGCGGTGAAAACCGGGGGATATAAAGCACCGGTCGGCCGCATTTACGAATTGTTGAAGCAGGCGACGCATGAAGACTTAGCCTTGGTGAAAGGCCGCTGGGCCGACGTACTTGATGCGCTGAAGCGGCAGCATAAAGTGTCGCACGCCGCTCTCTTGCAGGAGAGTGAACCGGTCGCAGCAAGCGCTTCAGCATTTGTGTTAAAGTTTAAGTATGAAATTCACTGCAAGATGGCGACCGACCCGGCGAGTTCGGTCAAGGAAAATGTCGAAGCAATTTTATTTGACCTGACGAACCGCCGTTTTGAAATGATCGCCATTCCGGAAGAGGAATGGGGGAAAATAAGGGAAGAATTTATCCGCAGCAAAGAAGCGAAAGCGAAAAAAAGCCAGGAAGACCCGTTGATCGCCGAAGCGAAACGGCTGTTTGGCGAGGAATTGATTGAAATCAAAGAATAAACGAATTGAAGGAGGATGCCAACCATGATGCGTGGCGGAATGGGAAATATGCAAAAAATGCTGAAGCAAATGCAGAAGATGCAAAAAGAAATGCAAAAAGCACAGGAAGAGCTGGCAGAAAAAACAGTGGAGGGCACGGCAGGCGGCGGCATGGTGACGGTCATCGCCAACGGCCATAAACAAATTTTAGAAGTGAAAATTAAAGAAGAAGTCGTTGACCCGGACGATATTGAAATGCTCCAGGATTTAGTTTTGGCAGCGACAAACGATGCACTCAAAAAAGCTGATGAGCTGGCCAACGATATGATGGGGCAGTTTACGAAAGGACTCAACATTCCAGGGCTGTTCTAGGGGGAAGCTATGCATTATCCAGAACCGTTATCCAAACTGATTGACAGTTTTATGAAATTGCCCGGAATCGGTCCAAAAACGGCCGCCCGCCTCGCGTTTCACGTGCTGGCGATGAAAGAAGACGTTGTGCTTGAATTCGCCAAAGCGCTCGTCGACGTAAAGCGGCATATTCATTATTGCACGATTTGCGGGCATATTACAGATGCGGACCCTTGCTACATTTGCAAAGACGAACGGCGCGACCGGACGACCATTTGTGTCGTCCAAGACCCGAAAGATGTCATCGCTATGGAGAGAATGAAAGAATACAATGGCTTGTACCATGTGCTGCATGGAGCCATTTCTCCGATGGAAGGCATCGGTCCGGAGGACATTAAGATCGCCGAGCTGCTGGCGCGGCTGCAGGATGAGACGATCCAAGAAGTGATTTTAGCGACTGACCCGAACATTGAAGGGGAAGCGACAGCGATGTATATCTCACGCCTGCTCAAACCAACAGGAATCAAGGTAACCCGCATCGCCCACGGCTTGCCGGTAGGCGGCGATTTGGAATATGCGGACGAAGTGACGTTGTCAAAAGCGTTGGAAGGACGCCGCGAACTGTAGAGAGAAAGAAGGTGGGGATCGGTTTGTTATGGCGGCGGAAGGGGAAATTAAAAAGACAATTTGACGAAAAGTTGATGGCCGAACTGCAACAAGCAAGAGCGGAGTGGTTTGAACAAAAACAGCTCATTGAAAAAAGCGTTGACCCGTCTCGAGAGGTGCTGAGCGCGCTCCAACTGGCGGAGGCCAAGTATTTTTTTCTTCTCCGCGAAGCGAAGCACCGTCGTGTTACACTGAAGGAAGTGCGTTGACTTCTTTTTTTGTTCTTTTTTCCCTCAAGGTGCATATGCTTGTAGTACAAGCATAGAAGGGGGCATGAAACGTTTGGAGCCGAAAGTGGTGATTACCGTATTGTTGGCGCTCATTGCCGTGCTGCTCGTTGTTGGCGCCCGCTTTAAGGCGCTTCGCTTTATCGGCCATGCCGCTATCCGCCTGATCGTCGGGGCGCTGGCGCTGTTTGTCATTAACGCGATCGGCGGGCAGTTCAGCATTCATATTCCGATTAACTTTATCACCTCGCTCGTTTGCGGATTTCTTGGCCTTCCAGGGGCTGCGGCATTAATTGTGATTGACCAATATATTCTGTCATGATTCATAATGAAAAGGCATCGTCTAGTCAAAATGCCTTTTCATTTTTTTATGAAAAACTATTGACTTTTGTATAGATATAAAGTATATTAATGAACGTCGCTGTTGATAAAAAACATGTTGACAACGAATAGGACAGTAAGTATAATAATAAAAGTGCGCAACACTAAATCGAAAGCTCCTTGAAAACTAAACAAAACGCAAGCGTCATAAAAAAACTTCGGCCGCATGGGCCGAAGGAATCAGCCAATCAACTTTCTTTGGAGAGTTTGATCCTGGCTCAGGACGAACGCTGGCGGCGTGCCTAATACATGCAAGTCGAGCGGACCGGATTGGGGCTTGCCTTGATTCGGTCAGCGGCGGACGGGTGAGTAACACGTGGGCAACCTGCCCGCAAGACCGGGATAACTCCGGGAAACCGGAGCTAATACCGGATAACACCGAAGACCGCATGGTCTTCGGTTGAAAGGCGGCCTTTGGGCTGTCACTTGCGGATGGGCCCGCGGCGCATTAGCTAGTTGGTGAGGTAACGGCTCACCAAGGCGACGATGCGTAGCC
>NZ_SDLD01000058.1:0-13322 GCF_013096875.1 Geobacillus sp. DSP4a
ACAAAACAGAAAATAGCGGCATATTGTTTTTGAAGTTTGGCTGGATCTGTAGTAAAATGAAAGTGCTCTTGCATGGGGGATCTCTCCTTTCGAATGTTGGGTGACACTTTCATTCTACTGGAGATCCGCCAGCAAGGGCTATTTTTATGCTTGTCTGAGTTTTATCTAGCACCACGGGTAGTTTCAATTTTTTATTAAACAGGGTAATATAACACGTTAAAATAAAGGGTTTTTTTATATAATAGGATAAACAATTTATATAAAACAAAAAAGCCCCCTAAAGGGCTTGGGCATCAAAATACCGAGCGAGCGTCACAATCATCGCTCCCATCCGCTCATGTTCCGGGGCGATGACGCGATCGACTCCCTCTTCTTCCAATGCTTCTTTTGTCACTTTGCCAACGGCGCAGGCCACGACATCGGTGCGAAACGCGTCAAGCAGCGGTGCGATCTCTTTTTTCTCGCGGGCGAACGAAAAGAAAAAGCGGACTTGCATCGCCGATGTAAAACAGACGGCATCGACTTCGCGCCCGACGATTTCTTTATACAATGTCGCCAGTGTCTCCTCATCCGGAGCGATATGCCGGTATGGCAACAATTCCGTATACAAAGCGCCTTGTTCAAGAAAAAACTGCTTCAAGGCTGGCGCGGTATCGCCGTACAGCTGTACAACAACGTTTTTTTCCGCAAAGTCGTGCCCATAAAGAGCAGCAATCAACCCTTTCGTCGTCCCGTCCTCGCTTGCGGCCACCGGGGTGACGCCGATTTGTTTCAACGCCGTCACCGTTTTATAGCCGCGGGCAGCCACGTTCGCTTCCTTGATCGTTCGATGCCATTGAGCAGCCATTCCCTCCCGGTCGGCCGCTTCCAACAGCGCCTCAAAGCCGATTCCCGTCGTAAATACGATCCAGTCCGGCCGCATGGCGATGACGGTTCGCATTTCCTCTCCCAGTTCGCTTCCCTTTGAAAAGACGGTCCCTTGCGCCGGACGAATGATGGCCGTTCCTCCTTGCTTTTCAATAAGCGTTGTCATTTCGTCCAGTTTGCGTGACGCGCACAAGGCAATCCGTTTGCCATGCATGTCCCTTCCCCCTTATGGTCAGTCGTTCGTCCTTTCCATTCTAAAAGATAGTCTTTGCCTATGCAACAAAAACCATTCCGCTCCCTGGCACATCGCAACGCGAATGCCGCCTTCATTGGGTATAGAGCCCAGCGCAACAGAACAGACCGCAGGCAGAAACAGCCGACCACCATCAAAAAAACACGCGCCCAAAGACGCGTGCCCTCCGTTCAACGAGTATGTACCATGGCCTCTTCTCCGCGGCGGTCAAATGAACCGGTGATGCGCGTCGGCTCGACGGAAATGATCCGATCGAGCGGGATGTTCATCAGCCGCATTTGCCGATTGTAAACGAACAGTTTGCGTGCTTCTTGATACAGCTTGACCGGCAGCACGACCGCCTCCCCCTGCTCCGTTTGCACGCGCACCGGCTGCTTCTCTTCAATCCACGCCGAAAGTTGTTGGTACAATTCGTTCATTCCGCTTGTTCCCCCTTCTCACCCATTCCTACTTATTGATTATAAAAGGAAAAGACAGAAAAAGGGGTGAAGAAAAATCAACAAATTCGACGAAGGGATGACAAACCGTGTCGATAAATGTTCAGCGCACGGAAACATTCCGTGCGCCTCTAGATGTTGTCAGCGGTAAATCAACACGCGCGCTGCGGTGCGGTCAGCGCTTTCGCCAATCACGCGGATTTTCAACCCGTAGTTGGGCACGTTCCGCCCGGCGTCTTCCGCCCCTTTATTGTCATACGAGCGGCTGTCGTCAAACGTCGGCGTCGGCGATGTATCGTTGTCGATCAGCTGTGAGCCATTGATTGCCACGCGGAATGGGGCTCCTTTTCGCAGGCTGAACGCCGCATCGTGCACTTGATAGCGAGTCGGCGCTGTCGTATTGCCCGACCATTTTAACGTATGCTGGTCGGCATCCACAACGCCAAGAAACCCTTCGCCCGGATGGACGCCCGTCCAGTTGTTGTCATAGCCTTCATCCACATACCAGACGACAAGCCCTGGATCGTACGAAAGAAGCCGGTCGCCGCGCAAAATATGGGCGAGCCCTTCATCGACGCCGCGGTGGTTGCGCCATTCCAACAAATAGTAATGATCCGAATACCGCTTGCCATCGCTCTTTTCAAAGCCTTCCACCGCAAAGGCGCTGTCCCCTTCGGCGTCGTCGGCAAGCACGGTTGCCCCATCAGCTGTCACTTGGATGTTGTCAATATACCAGCCGGCTTCCGACACCGCCGCATCAGTGATGTAATGGAAACGGAGGTCAATCGTTTGTCCTGCATAGGCCGACAAGTCAAATTCTGCCTTCACCCAGCCGTTTGACGTACCGGTAATGCCGTTGCCAGGGTTTTGCCCGTACGGATTGTCGGTCGTTGTAATGTTTCCTTGAATTGTTGTCCATTCGTTGCTGCCATGCGGTTTCACTTCCACCGCCCCGTAATCCCAATCTTTCTCAATCGCATACCATGTGTCAAAAGCGAGCATCGCCTTGGACGCTTTCGTCAAATCGATCGTCGTTGCCATCGTATGATCTAAGTTGTTTCCGCTTCCAGAGAAATAGGCGTACGCACCGCTTGGCGGAATAGTGACGACCGTTTCCTTTTTCGGCAAATTGATGCGCACAGCGTCATGGTTCGTCCCTTTCGTGCTTGCTTCGTCAAGCAATACTTCTACACCGTCTTTTGTAATCTCATTCCATTCAACGGTCGCCCCGGTCAGCCAGTTGCTTCCCGGCATCGTCGATTGCAAAAACTGTTTCGCCCAGGCGCTGAAGCCGGTCGGCTCGGTGCCCGGAATGCGTCCCGCCCAACTTCCGCTTGACATAATCGACCAATAGGCAATGGGCTCGCCCAAGCCGGAGTAAATCGTATCATATTCATCCGGCAGCCCTAAATCGTGGCCGTATTCATGGGCAAACACCCCTGCCGCCCCATCGGCCGGTTCGATTGTGTAGTCGTACGCCGCCAGCTGGCCGCGCCAATACGGCACATCGGTTGTTGTGTTCGGGATGCGATAGATCGATCCTAAATTCCAGCGGTGCGACCAAATCGCGTCGCCGCCGAGCGAACCGCCTCCCGCCTCTTCACCGACGCTCGAGTGGATGATCATCAAATGATCGATCAAGCCGTCCGGCTCGCGGTAGTTGCCGTCGCCGTCTAAATCGTAGCGATCCTCTTGGTCAAACTCACGCAAATCAATGGTCGGATCCTGGGCAGCCGCCGCCAGCGCCTCGCGCACAAGCGCCCGCGGATTGGCGTCATTGCCATCCGGGGTCGGCACGTTGCCGCCATAGTATTTAGCCGGATACTTCGCCTGATACCAGCCCGCCACTTTTCCTTCGATCGAATAGCTGCCGCCTGATTGCTCTTCATAATACTTTTTCACCGAGATGAGTTTTTCTCCGTTCGGTCCTGCGTAATAGCCGTCATCCCCGCCGAAAATCATGTCTTCATAATGTTCACGGGTATAATCTTTATAATACATATCCGTCTCATTCGGTTGAATGCGGTTGTGCGGAAAATCCGGGTATTCAATGAGCAAAACGAGCACGCGGTCCACCCGCTTGCCACCGTTCCATGCCTCTGGCTTGACAGACGGAACGGAATCGTTTTTCGTCTGGCCAAGCTTTTTTCCTTTCCCATTCAAAATACTGTTTTTCTGCCCCTTCTCGCGCAGCACATCGGCCCGCTTTGCCTCGTATTCGTGCAATTCTCCTTTTTCTTTCGAAGCGTGGGCCGCCTTTTGTTTTAAATAGGCGCGCACCGCTGCTTCCGCCTCAGCTGGGGTGGCGTCAGCGCGAAGCTTGCCGCTTTTTTTCAACATCTCCGCCAGCTTCTCTTCATTCGCCACCGCCAAATCGACCGGACCGCCGTGCCTGGCTGCCAAAGGTGCTCCCGAATTGGCGGCCTGCGGGGCGGCCGCCGGCGCTGCCCATAGGCCCATTCCAAGCGACAGCGCAGCAACAAGTGATGTGATCGACCGTTTCTTCAAAAACATCCCTCCATATCAAATAAAAGGTTGATAGAAACTCTATACAATTAAAATATTATAGAATAATTCCAAAAAACGAAAGGGAATTTTTGACTAAGAACAAAACAGTTCTTTTTGCCTATGTTTGTCGAAAAAACGAGATTTATAGCAAAAAAAGACTATCAATTTCACCTTAACAGACCCGTGGTGTTCCGGTTACAATGTAATATATTCGCAGTTTTTGTAGAAATTCTGGTTATGCAGCTGACGATGGGAAAGAAGGTGCCGCGATGCTTAGTATTTTAAAAGACTTTTTGCTGAACTTGTTTTTTATTCTCCTGCCGGTGTTTCTTGTCCCGCTATGGACGGAGCAAGAAAAAGGGCCAAAGCGCCTCCGCCTGTATTTGCCGACCGCTTGTTACGCCATTGTAATCGTCCTATGCATCACTCTTCCAGTCGGCGCGGAAAACGATTTTATGTTCGACTTGTGGCAAATTCCGCTTTGGCTCGGCAGCCTATACGGCGGGGTTGGTCCGGCCGCCTTGTTGGTGCTCGTGACGATCGTCTATCGCTCATTGTTCGGCGGAGCCGATGTTTTGATCACTGTCGTTGTTTCCATTGCCATCGCTGCGGTCAGTAGTTTATGGACAAAACGCTTTGCCTCGCTGCCGTCCAAACAGCGCGTGCTGCTGGCAACGCTGCTCAGCTTTGCATCCGGCCTATTGACGATCGCCATGGCAGAGTGGATCGTCAACAACCCGCCCCCGCTTCTTCTTTCACTTACATTTTTGCTCGTACAACCGGCAAGCATACTCATCGTTTGCGCCGCCCGCGAGATGGTGTACCATGACATGGCGTTGCGCAAACGGATCATCCGTGCCGAAAAAATGGAAGCGGTCACCCATTTGGCCGCCTCCATCTCTCATGAAATCCGCAACCCCTTGACAGCGGCGCGCGGGTTTATCCAGCTGATTGAAGAGCAGCCGCTTGCCGCTGAAAAGCGCCGCCAGTACGCCCGCATTGCGTTGGAGGAGCTCGACCGGGCGGAAGCGATCATCACCGATTACTTGACATTCGCCAAGCCGGCCCCGGAGATGCCGGAAAAGCTGAACGTCAAACTGGAAGTGGAGCGGGCCATCGACATCATCCGTCCGCTCGCCAATATGAGCTGCGTCGACATTCAGGCATCGCTCGCCCCGTTTTCCGTAATGGGAGAACGGGAAAAGTTCCGCCAATGTTTGCTCAATATCATGAAAAACGCCATTGAAGCGATGCCGAACGGCGGCACGCTGTGGGTATACGCTTCGCTCGATAACGGGCGCGTGCTCATCCGCATTGCCGATACCGGCATCGGCATGACGAAAGAACAGCTTGATCGGCTTGGGGAGCCGTACTTTACGACAAAAGGAGTCAAAGGCACCGGGCTTGGCATGATGGTCGTCTATCGCATTGTCGAATCAATGAACGGAACAATTCGAATTGAAAGCGAAATACATAAAGGAACGACGGTATCGATTTATTTGCCGCTCGCTCCGTCCCCATCCCCATCCACGATTTCCGATAAAGAAAAGCAGTTGTTTGCCGTCTTGTAAGCGCCGCGGCCAAACCGGGGGAAGACGATAACCAGCGAAACAAAGGATGCCTGTTCAGGTGTCCTTTTTCTTTGTCCTATGTTCCCGACAGTTTATCACCACTGGCGTTTTTGTTACAATACTATAGGATGGAAACATACCGAAGGAAAAGGAGACAGTTGCATGATTCACGTCAAAACGGAACGAGAAATTCAGTTGATGCGTGAGGCGGGGAAACTCTTGGCCGCCTGTCATCAAGAGATCGCCAAGCGCATCAAACCGGGGGTCACGACGATGGAGATCGACCGGTTCGTTGAAACGTTTTTGGCCAAATACGGCGCCAAACCGGAACAAAAAGGCTACCGCGGTTATCCGTATGCGACATGCGCTTCCATTAACGATGAAATTTGCCACGGGTTTCCGCGCAACGAGCCGTTGAAAGAGGGCGACATCGTCACAATCGATTTCGTGGTCAACTGGCGTGGGGCGCTCGCTGATTCGGCTTGGACGTACGCGGTCGGTGATGTAAGTGAAGATGTGCAAAAGCTGCTCCATGTCACGGAACAGTCGCTATACAAAGGCATCGAACAGGCGGTCGTCGGCAACCGGATCGGCGATATCGGCCATGCCATTCAAACGTACGTCGAATCGCACGGGTTTTCCGTCGTCCGCGATTTCACCGGGCATGGCATCGGGCCGACGATTCACGAAGAGCCGTACGTTCCCCATTTTGGCGAAAAAGGAAAAGGGATGCGCTTAAAGGAAGGGATGGTCATTACGATCGAGCCGATGGTGAACATGGGGGCATGGCAAAGCAAAATGGACGCAAACGGCTGGACGGCGCGCACCATTGACGGCTCGTATTCGGCGCAATATGAACATACGATCGCCATTACGAAAAACGGGCCGCTGATCTTAACGACGACGGCGTAAGGATGCAGATATTTCTTGTTCTCAACAGCTTGATTTTTTCGACATTCGAAAAACCCGGGTACACGTTGGCCCGGGTTTTTCGTTCCCTTCTCTTTATTCTGGCCAGACCGTTGCGGCCGCTGTGTTGCCATTGCTTTTTCCTGCCATTTTGTTTACATAATATAATTATGGTTACTACCCTTTCAGCACTTTCACGTAAAACGTCCGCTGGCGCGGCCCGTCGTATTCACAAAAATAGATGCCTTGCCAACGGCCAAGCAGCAGCCGGCCTTCATGAATGATAACATGTTGCGACGCGCCGACCGTGCTCGCTTTCATATGAGCGGCCGTGTTTCCCTCCATATGGCGGTCAAGCGGATGCTCCCACGGGTACGTTTCATCAAAGCGGCGCATCATATCGCGCTTCACGTCAGGATCCGCGTTTTCGTTAATCGTGATGCCGGCTGTCGTGTGCGGGCAATAAACGATCGCCACCCCCTCTTCTACCCCGGACTGGCCCACCGTTTCTTCGACAAATGACGTAATCTCCACCATTTCATCGCGCTTTGTCGTGCGAAGCGAAAAAGATTGAAGCAAGTCTTTCACCTCCTGAACAAATATTTTGTAGAACAACGCAAAATTTGCTACCATTTAATTATAGCACATGGAACGGCCTCCCACCTGCCATCCCTGCATGGAAACGGGAGTCTCCTAGCAAAGTCCATTGGGGTGAAACTGCCGTGCCGAAACGATACACGAATCTCGACAACGTCTCGACGCACAAAACATGGGCTGATTTTCGTCGCTGGCAACGGGAGCGGAAACAAAAACAAAAAGATTTGTCATACGTTGTACCCCGCATGGAGCCGCCGCAATCCGACCGGCTTCACAAGCCCGGCGGACGGCCGCAGCTTTGCTGGGTTGGCCACTCGACCTTTATCATGCAGTTGGCCGGCGTTACGATCGTCACCGACCCGGTTTGGGCGCAGCGGATGGGCACGGCCAAACGCTTGTCAGCTCCGGGCATCGCGCTTGAGGACATGCCGCCTGTGGACGTTGTGCTCATCTCCCATGGCCACTATGACCACTTGCATATCGGCAGCCTCCGCCGCTTGCCGGGCGACCCGCACGTGTTCGTGCCCGAGGGGCTCGGCCGTCTGCTCCGCCGCCGCGGCTTCCGCCATGTCACTGAGCTGTCGTGGTGGCGCACGGCTGAATTCCGCGGCGTGACGCTCACATTCGTTCCAGCCCAACATTGGACACGGCGGACGCTGTGGGACACGAACACGTCGCATTGGGGCGGATGGGTGATCACATCAAACGGCGCCCCCACCATTTACTTCGCCGGCGACAGCGGCTACTTCCGAGGCTTTCGCGACATCGGCGACCGCTTTTCCATCGACTATGCGCTCTTGCCGATCGGCGCCTATGAACCGGAATGGTTCATGGGGCCGCAGCACACGACCCCGGAAGAAGCCGTGCAGGCGTTTTTGGACTGCCGCGCTCGCCTGTTTGTCCCGATGCATTACGGGGCGTTCCGCTTGGCCGACGATACGCCGAAAGAAGCGCTTGACCGCCTATGGGCTGAATGGCGGCGGCGCGGATTGGAAGAGGAGCGCTTGCTTTGCTTGAAGCTCGGCGAGGTGATCGATGCCGCCCAACTAGCCGCAAGCGGGGGGTTCAGGCGTGCGGAATCGGGCGGAAACGAGCCATAAAGCCCGCCGCTCCAACGGACAAAAAGCGTTCCGCTGCCCGCGGAACGCCTTGTCTCTTATTCTTTCACTTCTTTTTTCCACAGCCCGACCATCAGCGCCGTCACGACGGAGCCGATCAAAATGGCAAGGATATAAAGCCATGCGCTGCCTTTGACGATCGGGATGACGAAAATTCCGCCGTGCGGCGCCGGAAGTCCGATGCCAAACAGCATCGTCAGCGCCCCGGCTACAGCTGAGCCGACGATAATCGACGGAATGACCCGCACCGGATCGGCCGCCGCAAACGGAATCGCCCCTTCCGTGATGAACGAAGCCCCCATAATATAGCACGTTTTGCCGGCCTCGCGCTCGGCTTTCGTAAACTTCTTCTTGAAGAATGTCGTCGCCAGTGCCAATCCGAGCGGCGGCACCATCCCGCCAGCCATAATCGCCGCATGCGGCGCATAGTTGCCGGCGTCGATCATGGCGATTCCGAACGTAAACGCTGCTTTGTTAATCGGACCGCCCATATCGACTGCCATCATGCCGCCTAACACCACGCCAAGCAGCACTAAGTTCGCCGTTCCCATACCTTCGAGCCAATGTTTCAACCCTTCATTCAGCGCTTTCACCGGATCGATGACAATATACATCATAATCATGCCAGTCAAGAAAATGCCGAACAGCGGATACAACAGCACCGGTTTAATGCCTTCTAACGACTGCGGCAAACGGCTGAACAGGTTGCGCAGCCCGACAACCAAATACCCGGCCAAAAAACCGGCGATCAATCCCCCCAAAAACCCAGCTCCGCCGTTCGCCGCCAGAAAGCCGCCGACCATCCCCGGCGCAAACCCTGGTCGATCGGCAATGCTCATGGCGATGAACGCGGCCAGCACAGGAACCATTAACGCAAACGCATTGCCGCCGCCAATGTCCATTAACAGTTTGGCAAACGGATGATACGACGGATCGTTCGGATCAAACGCTTTAATGCCGAAGGTGAAGGAAAGGGCAATCAAAATCCCGCCGCCGACGACAAACGGAAGCATATTCGATACACCGTTCATCAAATGCTTGTAAAAACCGGTGCGCGGCTTCGCCGCTCCCGCGCTGCCTCGCGCCGTGCTGCTCGCCCGATAAATCGGTGCATCTTGGCGCAGCGCCTGCTCGATGAGCTTCTCCGGCTCGCGGATCGCACGGGCGACCGGCACTTGGATGACAGGTTTCCCGTCAAAACGGTCCATGTCGACTTGTTTATCGGCTGCGACAATGATCGCCGTTGCTTCTTCAATCTCCTTCGCCGTCAGCTCGTTTTTCACTCCATCTGAGCCGTTGGTCTCGACTTTGATGGATACCCCCATTTCCGCTGCTTTCGCTTTCAGTGCATCAGCGGCCATATACGTATGAGCGATTCCGGTCGGACAAGCGGTCACCGCCAGCACTTTCCGTCGGCCGCCAGATGGGGCGCCTTGCAGAGACGGTTCTTCCCTTTTGTTCTCTTTCTCTTTGAACAAACGGAGGATCTCCTCTTCATCCGAAGCACGCTCCAACCGGGTGCGGAACGAGGCATCCATCAACAGCGACGATAGTTTCGCCAACGCCTGCAAATGCGTCTGTTCCCCGCCTTCTGGTGCGGCGATCATGAAAAACAAATGGCTTGGCTTGCCATCGAGCGACTCATAATCAATGCCTTCCGCTGAACGGCCGAACGCCACCGCTGGGCGCTTGACCGCCGCCGTTTTGGCGTGCGGAATGGCAACGCCATCTCCAACGCCGGTCGTGCTTTGTTTTTCCCGCGCCCAAATGGCTTGCTTAAACGCTTCCACATCGCTGACCGCTCCCGCTTCGGCAAGCTTTTCAGCCAGTTCATCAATGACTTCGCCCTTTGTCTTCGCTTGAAGCGCGAGAATCATCGTTTCTTTTGTCAACAAATCTGTAATCTTCATTGGCCCAATCCCCCTTTATTTTCAATTTATAAATGCACGATATGGACGCGGTCGACGAGCGCTTCCACTTCCTCTTTCGTACACAAATCTTCCGAAAACGCGGTCGCGCTTCCAGCGGCGACACTGTAAGCGAATGCTTCCTCAATCGATTTCCCGTTCGCTTGGGCAGCCAAAAATCCAGCGACCATCGAATCGCCCGCCCCGACCGAATTTTTCACTGCGCCTTTCGGCGCTTCGGCAAACAGCGCCGTTTCCTCGTTGAAGTAAAACGCCCCGTCGCCGCCCATTGACACAATGAGGTGCTCCACTCCCTTTTCCACCAGTCGTCGGCCATACAACACGATGTCTTCTCTTGTCACCATCGCAACACCAAACAGTTCGGCCAGCTCATGATGGTTCGGCTTAGCCAAAAACGGGCGGCACGCAAGCAGCGCCCCGAGCGCCGGACCGCTCGTGTCAACAACAAGGCGAACGCGCCGCTTCACCGCCCGAGCCGCTAATCGCTCGTACATGTCCGCCGGCAGCGACGTCGGCGCGCTTCCAGCAAGAACAAGCACATCACCGGCCGAAAGCGCTCCAATTTTCGCGATCAATTGCGCGGCATCGTCATCGGCAATCGCCGGGCCTTCGCCGTTAATTTCCGTCTCCCGCCCCGCTTTCAGTTTGACGTTAATGCGCGTTTGCCCTGGGACATGAACAAAATCGCAGGCAATGCCTTCTTTCCGAAGTTCGCTTTCAATGTACCCGCCGGTAAATCCGCCGATGAACCCAAGCGCCGTGCTGTCAACACCCAAGCGCTTCAACACACGCGACACGTTGATCCCTTTCCCGCCCGGAAATGTGAACGTTTTCACCGAACGATTCAGTTCGCCAACATGAAGCTCATCGAGATGAACGATATAATCAACAGATGGATTCAACGTACATGTGTAAATCATGGAGCCACAACCTCTACTGTTGTTTTTGTTCGATACAAATCGTTCCACTCTTCATCCAATTCATCGGTGATCAACACCGCTTCATGCAAATCCGCAATTTTTGCGAACGCGCTTTCATTCAACTTCGAATGGTCTGCAAGCACATACGCACGCTGCGCCAGCTGCATGGCCGTATATTTCACCAGTGCCTCTTCCGGGTCCGGCGTCGTATAACCATAGTCGTAATGAACACCGTTCGCGCCGATGAAACATTGGTCGAAGCGGTACTGCCGCAGCGACTCGATGGCGCCGCGCCCGATCAACGCCTTCGTTTTCGGCTTGATCATGCCGCCGACCAAATACGTCGTGACGTTATGCTCAAGCAGCCGCTCGACATGCATCACGCCGTTCGTCACCACAATGACCTCTTTGCCAGCCAAATGCGGAATCATTTCCCACGTTGTCGTTCCCGCATCCAAATAGATGCAGTTTCCTTTTTGCACCAAGCTGGCCGCATAGGCGGCGATCCGCCGCTTTTCTTCGATATATTTCAGCGATTTTTCCGACACGCTTAACTCTTCACGTTTTTGCTGCAACAACGCCGCCCCGCCGTGCACACGGCGCAGTTTCTTTTCGGTCTCAAGCTGCGTCAAATCACGGCGAATCGTCGACTCTGACGCCCCGGTCGCGTCAACGAGCTCTTGCAGCTTGATGACTCCTTTTTGCGCCAACAGCTCCAAAATGAAGCGGTGGCGTTCTTCGGTCAGCACACTCCCACCTCCGATCACCGGGGATATCGCTTACAACTCTATCATATCCCAAGACAACGAAAAAATCAATCAAAAACATTCATTTTCTATCAATATCATTCAATAAATAAGAAAAACCATTCAAAAACATTCAAAACCAAAATAAAAAACACTTGCCCTAGGCAAGTGCCTTTTTCCCTTAATTCAATTGCTCCATCTCTGCAAGCGGCAAATAATGCTCGCGCACAAACGCGACAAACTTCGCCGCATACACGGGATCAAACTGCGTCCCAGCGCAACGCTCGATTTCCTCAAGCGCCTCTTCAAACGTTTTCGTCGGCTGGTACGGCCGCTCAGTTGTCATCGCATCAAACGAGTCGATAATACACAAAATGCGGGCCAATTTCGGGATTTCTTCCCCCTTCAGCCCGTACGGATACCCTTTTCCATCATATCGTTCGTGATGCAGCTCGACAAGCGGAAGCAAATCATCAAACCGCTTCTCCGCCGCCACAATCTCGCGTCCCCACGTTACGTGCTTTTTAATGATCTCCCATTCATGCTTCTCCAACTTTCCCCGCTTATTTAAAATATCGCGTGGCACTTCAATTTTGCCAATGTCATGGATGAGCGCCCCTAAAATGAGCGTCTGCCGTTCATGGTCGGTCAACTCATCAAGACGACTGCCAAACTCCAACGCATATTTAAACACCCGTTTGCTATGGCGGTATGTATAGACATCTTTCGAAAGAAAGAATTTCACTTGTTGCTCGAGCGCTTCCAAGTCTTGTTTAAACTTAATTTCATCCAAGCACATATTATGTTTATCATACAACTGAACGTTGTTTTTCCCTTGCGCCTTCGCGTAATAAAGCGCCTGATCGGCGCGGTGGATGAGCTCATCGCTTTCATGCATATCCTTTTCCATCTCGGCGATGCCGCACGAAAACGACAGGCAACGGTACGGAATATGCTCGACGCCGTCAAAATATGTATCGTTCACTTCTTTGCGCAACCGGTTTAAAAACGCGTACGCGTCTTCTTTCGTCGTGTTGGGCATCAAAATGGCAAACTCTTCGCCGCCATAGCGGGCGACCGTGAAGTTCGTCCCGTCCACCGCTTTTTGCAGCAGCTTCCCAAAAAAAGCCAACAAACGATCTCCTTGCAAATGCCCGTTCCGGTCATTGTATTTTTTAAAATCGTCCAAATCCAGAAATGCCAAGGTCAACGGCTGTTTCAACAGCTTGCAGTCGAAAAACTGCTCCTTGAGCGTTTCTTTGAAAAAACCGTGGTTGTATAGGCCGGTGAGGTGATCTCTGTTGGCGCGGTTGGAGACTAGTTGGTATAATTGCAAAAATTGTAACTATTCACCCCAGTGCTAGTGTATAAAAAAGCCCAGCACAAATAGGGCATTTCGGTCATAGAAAATGCCCTAGGTAGCGGAAAGAACTCGATCGATCGTTTCGCCTGCCAACAGAAGACATAA
>NZ_SDLD01000059.1:0-13321 GCF_013096875.1 Geobacillus sp. DSP4a
AAGATCAAGCTGATGAAACGTCGGGGATACGGATACCGAAATATCCAGCGTTTTGCACTGCGGGTTCGGCTGGAAACAGCTAACATACTTTCATGACAGGTGCAAGTACATCTTTTGGTGATGAACCAAATTTGGTATGTTATTGAAAAATATGTAATAAAAGGAGATGTTTGTATGTTGAAAAAACTATTTTGTGGAGTTCTAGCAGGGGTTATTGCCTTTTCATCTTTCTCCATGTTGGGGAATACTTCAGCAAAAGCAGCGTCTAATCTACCTCCTTCGCCAGTTGTTCAAAAAGAAAAATCTGAAACTACATATTCACCAAGTTCACTAAGCGCACAAAGTTCAATTGAATCTGAGGTTCAACCATATGGAGCTAAAGGGTTCATGGTTAAACTTGCTATTCAAACTATAAAAGTTGCCATCGATAAGGGCGGTAGTGTTTTAAACTATATAATAAAATGGTTTGATAAAGATACAGCATCATACTTCACTAAAAATAAATCTAAAGTTATAAAAGCTTTAAATCAGTTAGAAGATTGGATTGATGATGCAAGTGATTTAACTCAAAGTACAATTAAAACTAAATTAAATTCCTTATTACGATCAGCAGGCGTACCGTCTACTTACTCACTATCTATTGCTGACGCAATTGCAAGAACTATTACTTGGTTAATACTTTAACTCTAATCAATTCTTCAGGGAGAAAGGAGAGTAGTATTTCATGAGAAAAATTTACGAATATATATCTATCGACGAAAAAAAAGAAGTAGTTGAAAAATTAAAAGCGGATCTAAAAGAGTTAGAGCAAGAGATAAATCAAAATAAAGATTCCTTTTCAAAATTTGTGTGTGAAATTTTGTATAGTACACGAGATAAATGGCTTTTAGAAATTGAAGAGTTAGAAAATGAAATAAAAGCTAATAGTTAAAACCAAAAAAAGAGCACTCCTTCTGGAATGCTCTTTTTCACTCTATCACATAATTTTTTAACCCCACATGCCATCTTGCAACTCATATTTCGCAACCTTTGCATAATATACAAAAAAATAACCAAAATATTCGCATAAAAATAAATTTTTATACAAATATTGTAAAATAACTAATTTTTATTCACTCAAATCAGGCTTATTTTGAATTTTTATTCAGGGTGCGAAATGTGAGTTGCAATCACGTCAAATGTGCCATTGGCGACCTCATCCTCACCCGTCACAAGTATGAGTCTATGTTTCCGGGATCGAATGAAGTCGTGATCACCAAGGAAGCGAACATCCCCTATTTCGCTGCCCTGACCAAACGTGATGGTCATTGGCTGATTGTTAAGATGAGCGGTCAAGATACGTATTCGAAAAGGGGACAGGAGAACGGGGCGATGATTAGGGCATCACGATCAGAGACTTTGCCTGCATCAATCACTGGCGGCGATGTTGTAACTCAAGGTTTTTACACCTATTACTCCCGGCAAGGAGCTGTCAACTACGCCAATCGTTGGTGGAATGGACGTAACCCAAAGTACCGATCCTTTTCGAACGATTGTGCTAATTTTGTCTCGCAGTCTTTCTATGAAGGGGGCTCTGCTCGGCAAGCTTGGGCGGAACCGTATGTTTGGTGGTACAATACCAAAGGGACTTCGGGAACCGGGGATGATGCATGGACTTACAGCTGGTCTGTGGCTCACGATCAAGCGTATCATCTTTCCCGCAATAACGAGACGGATGAGCACCGTGGCACGTACGTTGCGAAGGCAACTGATCTGCAATTGGGTGACAGCATATATTATGATTTTGACGGTGACGGCATCTTGGATCACAGCGCCATTGTCGTTGAGATCAAGAACGGTCAGCCGTATGTCAACTATCATACCAATGATACGTATCACCGTCATTGGGATTTGGGAGCCAAGACGACAAGGTTCCTCCATGTGACGGATTACTATTGGGTGAACTAACTAAGGAGTGCGATGATAGATAATCCAGCAACACTCCAGTCTGCTATGGACGCATTTCAAAGCTAAGATTCTGCTTAAGCTGTGGGAGCGGAGGAGGATGAAGTGCGCATAGGCATCCCGTTAGTTTTAATCCTTGTAATTGCTTTTTTTTCAGGATGTCAGCAGCAACAGACTGTGCCAGGGTATCAAGACATCCCGCTGCATCCACAAGCGAGTGACATTCGTTCGGTGGATGAACGGGTGGAGTTTGTTGTTGCGTCTTCTTCGGCGGAGGAAGTGGCTGACTATTATCTTGACGAATTGGAGAAACGTCAATGGACTCAAGTTGACAGGTGGGGGTCAGCTTTCGTGTATGAGAAGAAGGGAAGGCAGATTTTGCTGGTCGTTACGGATGTGAAAAATCACGCGAAAGTGTCTGTCAGTCCGTTCCACCCGAATTGATCAAGACGTCAAACCGTTGCGAACAACCACTTTTGCCGCATCGAAGTCGGGAAGCCGCTTGCCAATGCGGTCGATGTGAGCCGGCAATATTGACGAAAAACGGTGCCCTATGATCGAGAATGGGCACCGTTTCGTTTTGATCAGCGGTCAGTGACGACGATATACGCCGCTTTCATCGGGCCGTGGACGCCGACGACCAAGTTCATTTCAATGTCGGCCGAGTTGCTCGGGCCGGTGATGAAGTTGATGCATGACGGAATGAGGACGCCTTTTTCAATTTGCTTGCGAATGATGGCCGCCGCTTGCGTCATGCGCGGCACAACGGTGCTTTTCGGAACGATGGCGATATACGTCTTCGGCAAAAAGTGAATGGCCCGCCCTTGTTCATTGCGCGAAAACAAAACGACTGTCCCTGACTCGGCGAGGGTGATGTCACTGAACGCGATGCCGACGTTCGCCTGTTCGGCGGCGTCAATGTTTTGGCGTCCAAGCGCCGGATTCCATATATGGATGGCTGTTCGCTCCGCGGGCCATTCGTCGCGGAGCAAGGCGGACAGCCCATATTCGGCAAAGCGCGGGTCATCCGGCACGATGACCGGGCCGCCGCCATAAGCCGTGACTTGTTGCTTGAGCACCCCAGCAAGTCCGGCGTTTGTCGTCTCAATGTAATCAGTGTGAATCAGTTTACATTGTTCGCGAAGCACTGCCAACAAGTCGTCTTGGCTATAGCCAGCCAAGACTTTCCATTGCGGCTGATCGCTCCATTGCGGCCGGGAGACGCCGGACAGGCGGGGAGCTCTCCCGAGGCGATGGGCGATGTGTTCTAAAAACGCGTCACGGTTGTGAATAGCACCACGCGTCATGACGGATTCCCTCCTTTTTGGCGATTGCGAAACCAATCGCGGAACCGCTCTTTGCTTGGCGCCGGAAATTCGCGGCTTTCCGTCCATGCTTTCAGCGGCCCGGGTCCTTTTGTGACGCGCCCGTCCTCTACAAACGGAGCGAAGGCGCTCGGTGCGAATTTCGTGCCGAAGCGGTAGAGCGACGATGAGGCTGTCCCGAGACGAAACGCCTTCATCGCCAATTTTTCTGCGGCCGGCGCTTTTCCTTCGCGCTCCACGATGATTTGGCGATGCTTGATAAGCAGCTCGTGAAGCGGGATTTTCACCGGGCACGCCTCGGTACAGGCGGCGCACAGCGAGGAGGCGTACGGAAGCTCCTTGTAGTCGTCGTAGCCGCCCAACAGCGGCGACAATACCGCGCCGATCGGGCCGGAGTAAATGGAACCGTACGAATGGCCGCCGATATGGCGGTAGACCGGGCAGACGTTGACGCAAGCCGCGCAGCGGATGCATTGCAGCACCGGTTGAAACTCCGTGCCTAAAATCGACGAACGCCCGTTGTCGACGATGACGAGATGGAACTCTTCCGGACCGTCGACGTCGCCTTCATCGCGCGGACCGGTGAGAACGGTGATGTAGCTCGTCAATTTTTGTCCGACGGCGCTGCGCGTCAACATGCTGACGAGAACTTCCATCTCCTCAAACGTCGGAACGATCCGCTCCATTCCCATGACGGTAATTTGCGTTTTCGGCAATGCGGTCACCAAATCGGCGTTGCCTTCGTTCGTCACAAGCGTGATCGATCCCGATTCGGCGATGGCGAAGTTGCAGCCGGTAATGCCGATGTCGGCTGTCAAATAGTCGCGCCGCAGCATTTCACGGGCGTGGCGCGCAAGCTCAACGGGATCGGACGATTTCGTATAGCCGAGCTTCCGTTGGAAGACATCGCGGATTTGCTCTTTGTTTTTATGGAGCGCCGGACCGACGATATGCGACGGCGGGTCATGGTCATCGATTTGCAAAATGTATTCGCCAAGGTCCGTTTCGACAACGTCACAGCCGATGGCCTCAAGCACCGGATTTAAGTTGATTTCTTCTGTCACCATTGATTTCGATTTGACGATTTTTTTCGCTTGCTTTTCCAAAGCGACGCGGCGGATGTAGTCGTTCGCCTCTTCGGCTGTTTGGGCGAAAAAGACGTGGCCGCCCCGTTTGGCAACGTTTTCACTGAGCTGCATTAAATAAAAGTCCAAGTTTTCGAGCGTATGCTTGCGGATTTGTTCAGCAAGCGACCGCCACTCTTCCCAATGGCCGAGCTCTTCGATGACGCCAAGCCGCCGCACATAGCCGCGGTCTTGCATGCCGGCGACCGCCCCGCGCATAAAGTCGTTGTCCAAGTTTTCTCGGACCCGTTTCCAAAACGGCCCGTTTTCAATTTTCATCGGCATGTTCGCTTCCCTCCTTTAGTTGCGCGCATTCAACACTTCGGCAATATGCATGACGCGAATCGGTTTGCCGAGGCGCTCGATGCGTCCGCCGATGTTCATTAAACAGCCGCAGTCCGCGCCGATCAAATAGTCGGCTTCGACTTCCTCGATATGGTCGATTTTTTCATCGACCATCTGTTCAGAGATCGGCCCCATTTTGACGGAAAACGTGCCGCCAAATCCGCAGCACTGGTGGGCGTTCGGCAGCGGAACGAGCTCAAGCCCTTTGACATTTTTCAATAGGCGAAACGGCGCTTCTTTGACGCCAAGAAGGCGGGTCATATGGCAAGACGTATGGTACGTCGCCCGCCCGTGAAACGAGGCGCCGACATCTTCGACTTTCAGGACATCAACGAGAAATTGCGTCAGTTCATACGTTTTCGCCGCGAGCCGTTTCGCTTCCTCTTCCCATTCCGGGTCGCCGTGGAAAATATGCGGATATTCTTTTACCATCGCCGCGCACGAGCCGGATGGGGTGACGACGTAATCAGCGTGGGCGAACGCGCGCATCATCTGTTTCATGGCTTCTTTCGCCTCTTTGACGTAACCGCTGTTATACGCCGGCTGGCCGCAGCACGTTTGCGCTTCTGGAAAATCTACTTCGCAGCCGAGCCGCTCGAGCAGTTCGACGGTCGCCTTGCCGGCGTTCGTATAAAAAAGATCGATGAGGCAAGTGACGAACAAGGACACTTTCATTCGTTTCCCTCCTGTTTTTTGAGGATTCAGTGAACTGGTCATCTGATGACTATATGTCTATTATAAACCATTTTTTCAGATTCGTAGCTCTTTTTTGCAAAAAACGCACTCAGTTTGGCTGCTGAGTGCGAACGTAGCGGCGCAACACGTTTTCGACGTTTGTCAAATGGTCGAGCATGCGCGCCCGGGCGGCGTCTGGATTTTGTTTGCGAATGGCTTCAAAAATGGCCTGGTGTTCCGCAAGCAGTTTTTCGGTCGTCGTCTGCTTGGAAAACAGCCAAATGCGGCGCGTTTCCCGCATCGTTTCAACGATCATCCCGGAAACGCTGTTCATGATGCTTGTGAGCATCGGATTTTGCGATGCTTCGGCGATGGCCATATGAAACGCCCAATCGGCTTTTTCGCCAAGCTCATCGCTGCCGATGCCTTCTTTCATTTGTCGGAGCGCTTCCGCCATGGCTTCAAGATCGCGCTCTGTCCGTTTGGCAGCAGCGAGCGAGGCGGCGCCTGCTTCGAGCAGTTTGCGCACCTCAAGCAAGTGCCAAATATCTTCTTTGTTCATTAAGACGGCGATCGAAAGCGGAAATGTCATCATCGTCGGATCGAACTCACGCACGTACGTCCCTTCGCCTTGCTTCAATTCAATCAGCCCCATCGCTTTTAACGCGGTGAGCGCTTCGCGGATGGCGGCCCGCCCGACTTGGAACTGCTCGGCGAGCTGCTGGACGGAATCGAGCTTATCACCGGGCTTCAACTCGCCGTTTTTGATCATATCAAAAATCGCTTCGGCCACTTCTTCGTAAATTTTTTTCGTTTTGATCCGTTTAAATGCCAATGGATCCACCTCAATACGATAAAGTAGATTTCCGATTGTAGGGGAAATCTCCTGCAATGTCTATTATGATACAGCATCATGGGAAGAGACAAGCGCTTTTTGCAGCTGGGGAGAGGAAGCAGTGAGTGGAAAGTTCAAAAAAATGAAAAAACACCTATTGTCTTTTGGGGAAAACGCTTTTATAATTTGAGACAGACGGCGTTTCTTATCCGGTCATCTGATGACTGGAAGAGTGAAACAGAAAGATCAGTGGGCGATCATTTGCAAACGCCGCTAAGTCGGGCATAAAGGGGAGGAGAAAACCACATGCAGTGGAAGCAAGATTTTACGCCAATCGCCGACCAGCTTTGGTTATCGGCCATTGTCGCACTCATTCCGATTTTGTATTTCTTTTGGGCTTTGGCCGTCAAGCGGATGAAAGGGCATGTCGCCGGGCTGACGACGTTGCTGCTTGCTTTGGTGTTGGCTGTAATCGCTTACAGAATGCCGGCCGGCAAAGCGGTCATGTCGGTGACGCAAGGGGCGGTGTACGGGCTGCTCCCGATCGGCTGGATCATCATTACGTCCGTCTTTTTATATAAGCTGACGGTGAAGACCGGCCATTTTGACATCATTCGCAACTCCGTCGTTTCCCTCACCGAAGACCGGCGGCTGCAGGCGCTGCTCATTGCCTTTTCGTTCGGAGCGTTTTTGGAAGGGGCGGCCGGGTTTGGCGCGCCGGTGGCGATTTCAGCGGCGCTTCTAGCCGGGTTGGGGTTTAACCCGCTGTACGCCGCAGGCATCTGTTTGATCGCCAACACAGCGCCGGTGGCGTTCGGGGCGGTCGGGATTCCGATCATCTCGATGGAAGGGCCGACCGGTGTGCCGGCGATGGAAATTTCGAAAATGGTCGGGCGGCAGCTGCCGTTTTTATCGGTGTTCATTCCGTTCTATCTCGTTTTGATTATGGCAGGATGGAAAAAGACAGTCGAAGTGTTGCCGGCCATTATCGTCTCCGGTGTTTCGTTTGCGCTCACGCAATATTTGACATCGAACTTTTTAGGACCGGAGCTGCCGGACATTTTGTCCTCGATTGTTTCAATCGTCGCGCTGGCCGTCTTTTTGAAATATTGGAAGCCAAAAAGCACGTTCCGTTTCGCATCGGAACCGGAAGTGGCGGCTGCTGGGCAGGCCGCTCGCGCTGCGCACCGCGGCGGGGAAGTATTCCGCGCCTGGTCGCCGTTTCTTGTGCTGACGGCGTTGATCTCGCTTTGGGGCATCCCGCAGGTGAAAGCGGCGCTCACCGGCCATTATGAAGGGACAAACGGCTTGTTGAAGTTGGTCAACGCTATCGGCGTCCACTTGACGTTTATGCCGCCTGTGCCGGGGCTCAACAACCAAATTTTGAACCCAAGTGGCCAGCCGATCGCTGCGGTGTATAAGCTTGAGCTGCTCGGCGCGGCTGGAACGGCGATTTTGGTGGCGGCGGTCGTCACCAAGTTCATCATCGGCATCTCGTGGAAAGATTGGGCGCGTACGTTTGTAGAAACGCTTAACGAATTGAAATTCCCGATCATCACGATCGCTTCGGTTGTCGGCTTTGCCTACATTGCCAACTCGTCGGGCATGAGCACGACGCTTGGGATGGTGTTGGCGAAAACGGGGTCATTCTTCCCGTTCTTCTCGCCGATTTTGGGCTGGCTTGGCGTGTTCATCACCGGTTCGGATACGTCGTCGAACTTATTGTTTGGCAACTTGCAAAAAGTGACGGCAACATCGATCGGCATGGATCCGGTGCTGGCGTTGGCGGCCAACTCATCAGGCGGCGTCGTCGGGAAAATGATTTCGCCGCAGTCGATCGCGGTCGCCTGCGCGGCCGTCGGCTTGACCGGCAAAGAGTCCGACTTGTTCCGCTTTACGGTCAAACATAGCATATTCTTAATTATCTTGATTGGTATTCTCGTGTACCTGCAATCGACGGTATTGTCGTGGATGATTCCGTAACGGCAGCGAAGGGGGACGAGGCTTGGCCTGGATGGAAACAGACGCCAAGCCCAGCCCCTTTTTCGCTGTCGGCGAATGCAAATGGATGTGGAAAGGGTGAGACCATTGATTCCAAATGAAGCGAAAAAACGGTTGATTCAAGTCGTGGGAGCTGAAAACTACGATGACACGAAAACGGGGCGGCTCGTCTATTCGTATGATGCGACTCCGCAGTTTCAGTCGCTCCCCGATGCGGTCATTGCGCCGCGAAATACGAAAGAGGTCGCGGAAATTGCGAAAATTTGCAACGAGTATCGCATCCCGATCGTGCCGCGCGGGTCAGGAACGAACCTTTGCGCCGGCACGTGTCCGGTCGAAGGCGGGATCGTTCTCCTGTTTAACCATATGAACCGCATTTTGGAAATTGATGAGGAAAACTTAACCGCGACCGTTCAGCCAGGAGTGGTGACGCTTGATTTGGCGAAAGCCGTTGAAGAAAAAGGATTGTTTTATCCGCCGGATCCGGGGTCGATGAAAATTTCAACGATTGGCGGCAACATCAGCGAAAACTCAGGCGGCTTGCGCGGCCTGAAATACGGGGTGACACGCGACTATGTGCTCGGGTTGGAAGTCGTCTTGGCGAACGGCGATGTCATCCGCACCGGTGGCAAGCTGGCAAAAGATGTAGCTGGCTATGACTTAACCCGTCTGTTTGTCGGATCGGAAGGAACGCTTGGCATTGTCACCGAAGCGACGTTAAAACTTATTCCGATGCCAGAGACGAAGCAGACGATGCTCGCTCTTTATCAAGATTTGGAGGCGGCCGCCCGTTCGGTGTCGAAAATCATCGCCAACAAGATCATTCCAGCGACGCTCGAGTTTTTGGACCAGCCGACATTGGAAGTGGTCGAAGATTTCGCCCGCATCGGCTTGCCGACCGATGTGAAAGCCGTTTTGCTCATTGAGCAGGATGGGCCGAAGGAAGTGGTAGAGCGCGATATGAAAAAGATGGCCGATATTTGCCGGGCCGAGCAGGCGGTGTCCGTTCAACTCGCCCGTTCGGAGGAAGAAGCAGAGGCGCTGCGGACGGCGCGGAGGGCGGCGCTGTCGGCGTTGGCGCGCTTAAAGCCGACGACGATTTTAGAGGACGCAACCGTGCCGCGTTCGGAAATCGCCAAAATGGTCAAAGCAATCAATGAAATTGCCGAGAAGTACCAGTTGAAGATCTGTACGTTCGGCCATGCCGGCGATGGCAACTTGCACCCGACCTGTCCGACCGACGCCCGCAATCGTGAAGAAATGGAGCGGGTGGAACGAGCGTTTGAAGAAATTTTCGCCAAAGCGATTGAATTGGGTGGCACGATTACCGGCGAACACGGCGTCGGGGTGATGAAAGCGCCGTATTTGGAATGGAAGCTCGGTCCGGCCGGCATCGCTGCCATGAAAGCGGTCAAGCAGGCGCTCGACCCGAACAATATTATGAATCCGGGCAAAGTGTTCGCCAAAAGCACGAGAAAACGGGTGGTGGTGACACGATGACAACGAAGATAGAACGAGCGCTCATTCAGAAAGCGTTTCAAGAACGGATGGATGAGGATGAACTGATGAACTGTATGCGCTGTGGCTTTTGCCTGCCATCATGTCCGACGTACATCGAATCGGGGCAGCAAGAAGCCCAGTCGCCGCGCGGACGGATTGCCTTAATGAAGGCGGTCGTCGATGGACTGATTGAGCCGGACGAAGAGGTGGAGCGGGCGCTCAACTTATGTTTAGGCTGCCGGGCATGCGAGTCGGTCTGTCCGTCCGGGGTCCGCTACGGCCATCTGCTGGAAGAGGCGCGCGACATTATCGCCCAGCATAAAAAAATGCCGCTTCCGGTTCGCCTCATCCGTAAGCTTGTGTTTGCCGGACTGTTTCCGCATCAAGGACGGATGCGGAAGGCGACGGCGCTTCTCGGTTGGTATCAGCGCTCCGGCTTGCGGACGCTTGCCCGCAAAACGGGGCTGCTTCGCCTGCTTCCGGCCTCGTTCCGGCAAATGGAGCGCGTGCTGCCGGACGTGCCGACGGCAAAAGAGATGAAAAACCGGCCGCATCGTTTGAATCCGGACGGTACGGTGAAAAAACGGGTCGCCTTTTTCGCTGGCTGTTTGATGGATACGATGTTTATGGAAACAAACGATGCGACGCTGCGTCTATTGCAGCTCGCCGGCTGCGAAGTCATCATCCCGCCGTCCCAAGGGTGCTGCGGGGCGCTGCACGGCCATGGCGGGGAAAAAGAGATGGCGAAAGAGTTGGCCAAGCGAAACATTTCCGCTTTTGAGCAGCTTGATGTCGACTGCATTGTGACGAACGCCGGCGGCTGCGGTGCGTTTTTGCTTGAATATGACCACCTGTTAAAGGATGATCCCGAATGGCGCGACCGGGCGGAGGCGTTTGCGGCGAAAATCAAAGACATTTCTGAAGTGTTGGTTGAACTCGGGTTTCACCAACTACCGCTTCGCGTGGCGCCGCAAACGATCACCTACCAAGATTCGTGCCATTTGCGCAACGTCATGAAAACGGCGGCCGCCCCGCGCCGTTTGTTGCGGGCGATTGACGGCGTCGAGTTCCGCGAGATGAACGATGCTGACCGCTGCTGCGGATCGGCCGGCATTTACAACCTTGTGGAACCGGAGATGTCAATGCAAATTTTAGACCACAAAATGGAAATGGCGAAACAAACGAAAGCGACGACGATCGTCACCGCCAACCCGGGGTGTTTGCTACAAATGAAGCTTGGCATTGAACGGGCCGGGCTGTCAGGAAGCGTCCGCGCCGTCCATATTGTGGATTTTCTGCTTGAGGCCGCCGAGGGAGCACAAGCAACGCAAGGGGAGGAGCGCATTCGGCAGACGTCCTAACACCACAGTGGGCGGCCTCTCCGTGCCAGGAATGCCCATAGCTGGTCTAACAAGAACCCCCGCGATGGCGCGGGGGTTTTGAGTTGATTCAATGATCGGGAGTTGGAAATGAGCTACAGCGCTGCATCGAGGCGCTTTGGCATCGCCTGGAGCGCCTTCCCCGTGCCGATGGCGACCGCTTCAGCCGGATTGGGCGCGACATGCACCGGCACGTGCAGTTCCGTGCTCAGCCATTGCTCGATGCCATGCAGCAAGGCGCCTCCGCCGGTGAGCACGATGCCGCGGTCGATGATGTCGCCGCTCAGTTCGGCCGGGCATTCTTCAAGAACAGCGCGAACGGCTTCGGCAATTTGCCAAAGCGATTCTTTGATGGCCGTTTGCACTTCGGTTGGGTCCAAGGACACCGCTTTGAGGAAGCCGGTGACAAAATCGCGGCCATGGATCGTTACCGACTGATCCACGATCGTTCCTGGGGCGCTGCCGATTTCGATTTTCACTTGTTCGGCCGTCTGTTCGCCGATTAGCAAACTGTAGTGCTGGCGGACATATTGCATAATGTCTTCGTCAAGCTGGTTGCCGCCGATGCGGAGCGAGCGGCAGGCGACGACGCCGCCCAACGAGATGATCGCCGCTTCCGTTTTGCCGGCTCCAAGATGAACGACGACATTCGCGACCGGCTCGCCGACCGGCAAATCCGCGCCAATGGCGGCTGCGACGGGTTCCTCAATAAAATGAATATGCTTTGCTCCGCAATGTTTGGCGATTTCGTAAAAAGAGCGGCGCTCGACGGAGGTGGCGTGGAATGGGACGCTCATGACGATGTCTGGTTTTTTGAAAGCGAGGCCGAGCTGTTTGCTTGATTGTTTAAAGACTTGCTGCAACAGCGCCTTGGCGCGGTCAAAATCAGCGATCACGCCGTTTCGCAATGGATACGTCACTTCAACATGGGGCGGAGTTTTGCCGATCATTTGTTTTGCCTTTTGGCCGACCGCCATGAGCTTGTCCGCCTGGCGGTTATAGGCGACCGCCGCTGGTTCGTCAAAAAGAAGCCCTTTCGTCTGGCTGAACAGCCTGACATTCATCGTCCCTAAATCAACGCCCAGCTGTGAGGAAGCGAACAACGGAAACACCTGCCTTTGTCAAAAATCGATGAACGGACAACCAGTCATCATCTATACCATTCGACAAGAACGGCGGTTTTATGTCCACATTGTCGAAACGGGAGGGGGCAGCCGTTGCGGCTGGGGATCATAAAAAATTTTTTTGTTTTCATGTATAAAAGACGAAAAGGGAGGAAATGAATAATAGCGTAACGTTTCCAAGTATTCCCCCGATCCCCTATGAATATATATTGGGCCCTCCGGTTTCGGAGGGCCGCTTTTTTGGCATAATAAAAACCCCCTGCCTATTAAGCGCGCTTAATATGACAGAGAGCTTTTGCAATGAACCGCTACAGACGCTTGGCTCCGACATATCTTGTTTTCCAATAGCTGCTGTTTAAGCTGTCGATTTTGACACCGCGGGAAACGGCGTGAATGACTTGATTGTTCCCAATATAGATGGCAACGTGGGAGACGCCTTTTGTCTGTTTCGAAGTGTCAAAAAACACCAAATCCCCTGGCTGCAATTTTGATTTATGTACGTATTTTCCTTTTTTATACATTTCTTTGGAAGTGCGCGGCAGCGTGACGCCGACTTTCTTATGGGCATAGTAAACAAATCCCGAGCAGTCAAATCCTTTTGGCGTTGTGCCGCCATACCGATACGGAGTGCCGACCAGTTTTTTGGCCTCGGCGATCAGCCTCGTCTTGTTGGCGGCTGCGTCAGAACTGGAAGTGCTTACAAATAAGGAGGAAAAAAGAACGATGAATGCTACAGAAACAAGAGTGAGCCATTTTTTCATTTTCCCGAACCCCCGACAAAATCTTTTCCGATTCGACGTATCTCAACTAGAGTATAGCATAGGAAACTAGACTTGTTTTTTACAGTTGGATTAAATAATGTTACAGCGCCGTTACAAATATAGCACCTCGTCCTAAAGGCTTATACCATTAGAAGTGAGTGGGATGAAAACGATCAACGATTTTTATCTTAATTAGGCGAGAAGACTCCCACTTCAACGAAGCGAAGCGGAGTAAGTGGGAGATGAATCGCCTTAACTATATTTTGCTGAAAATAGGATAGATTCAGTAAAATATAGTATAATATAGT
>NZ_SDLD01000005.1:0-94756 GCF_013096875.1 Geobacillus sp. DSP4a
AGCCGAAGTGCGTTTACCCGTTTATCCAGTTTCGTTCGATGGAGTAAGTAGCCAACGAGAGCAAGCCCAGCACTTGGGGTAATCGCTTCATCTGTCAATACAAACCGAATCGGGAAATCTTTCATCATATCACCTACTTGATGAAGAATCGTCAACGTCGTTTTCCCTTATCGTATCAACGGTTTGCGACCATTGTAAAGATGTTTTGTCACGGATTCAGGTTACAGTCTCTAAATACCCATTATCTTCTAAATACTTAAGTGAAATCGCCTTCGCCTTCCCATTCGCCGGTATCAAATCCTTATCCGCCGTCACGGCGATTTTCGCTGCGTTGATCATTTGTTGTGCATTGGCAACGTGTGCATCTTTTTTCGAATTGTCAATCAACCCCCCGATCGCCGGAATGGCAATCGCCGCGATAATCCCTAAAATGACGATGACGGCGAGCAGTTCGATGAGCGTCAAGCCGCGCTCGTTTTTGATCATTCGCTTCAACATTGTTCCCTCTCCCTTTCCAACAAAATTAGAATGTTTTCCCTATTATTCTACAACAAGGCAATGAAAATAGGAATATATTCTTATTGCCTATTGTTGGATATGATTAAAAATATCGTACATCGGCACGATGATCGAAGTGACGATCGTCCCGACGACGCCGGCGAGAAGCACGATCATAAGCGGTTCGATGAGCGATTTCAACCGGTCGGTGGCCGCATCGACTTCCGCTTCGTAAAAATCGGCGACTTTGCCGAGCATGGCGTCAAGCGCACCGGTCTGTTCGCCGATCGTGATCATTTGCGCAACAAGCGGCGGAAACGCCCAATGGCGGCGGAGCGGCTCCGAGAGCGATTGCCCGCGCTCGAGGGAGGTTCGCGCTTCAGCCAGCACAGATGCGATCACTTCATTTTCAACGACGCGCCCAGCGATGGAAAGCGCCTCTAAAATCGGCACCGAGCTTGCAACAAGCGAGCTGAGCGTCCGCGTCAGGCGGGCAAGCGCCGCTTTTTGCACGAGCGTGCCGAACATCGGCATCCGCAGGGCGGCATAATCCAAATAGTACTTCGTTGTCTTTTGCCGCCGAAGAACCACAAACGATGCGTACACGCCGGCAAAAAGCAGGACGACGGCCCACCAATACCGCTGCATCACACTGCTTGCCTTGAGCACAAACTTCGTAATCGCCGGCAGTTCGGCGTGAAACTCGGCGAACATCTCGACGAACGTTGGCACAACGGCGACAAGCAAAAAAATAACGACCGCGGTGGTAATGATGGCAACAGCAATCGGATAGGCGAGCGCCGAGGCGATTTTTTGCCGCGTCCGATGCATTTTTTCAAAATGATCGGCCAAGCGGTCAAGCGTCTCGTCAAGCGTCCCGCTCGCTTCACCGGCGCGCACCATATTGACAAACAGCGGCGGAAAGATGCGCGGATGATTCGCCGCTGCCGCTGAGAGCGGGTTCCCGCCGCGCAATGACTGTTCGATGTCAAGAAGCGTCTTAGCGAGCGGCTTGCTTTCCGTTTGCTCCGCCAAAATGCGGATCGAATCGACGATCGTCACTCCGGCGCGCACAAGCGTTGCGAACTGGCGCAAAAAGATGACAAAGTGCTGCAGTTTGACGGCGCGGCCAAACGAAATTTCTTTGTTCCATATGGACGGCGGCACTTCGGCAAGCGCCAGCGGGCGAATTCCTTTTTCCCGAAGCTTTGCCGCCGCCTCGCGCCGCGAAACGGCAGTGATCACCCCAGCTTTTTTCCGTCCGCTTCGGTCGCGCCCCTCGTACTTAAACTGCGCCATCGTCCCCACGCTCCCCCGCCAAATACACTTCAGCCGCCAGCGGATCGATGCGTCCAGCGGCTGCAAGTTCCTTAACGCTCATTTCCATCGTCTGCATGCCGAGGCTGCGGCTCGTTTGCATAATGTTGATGATTTGATGTTCTTTTTCGTTGCGGATTAAGTTGGCGACGGCCGCATTGTTCACTAAAATTTCCAGCGCTGCCGTCCGCCCGGTTTTGTGTCTGTTTGGAAACAAGCGCTGAGCGATGATGGCCACGAGCACGGAAGCAAGTTGCAGCCGGATTTGCGCCTGCTGGGCCGGCGGAAAGACGTCAATCATCCGCTCAATCGCCGCCGGCGCGCTCGCCGTATGAAGCGTGCCAAGCACTAAATGGCCCGTTTCCGCGGCGGTGATTGCCGTTTGGATTGTTTCCAAATCGCGCATTTCCCCGACTAAAATGACGTCTGGATCTTGACGAAGCGCAGCACGCAATCCGGCGGCAAAACTGCCAGTGTCGAATCCCACCTCGCGTTGGTCGATGATCGATTTCCCGTGTTTATGCAAATACTCGATTGGATCTTCCAGCGTGATGATATGTTTCGACATCGTTTTGTTCATATAGTCGATCATCGCCGCCAATGTCGTCGATTTGCCGCTGCCGGTCGGTCCGGTGACAAGCACGAGTCCGTGCGGCTTTTCGGCGATGCGCTTTAAAACATCCGGCAGGCCAAGTTCCTCCAGCGTCGGGATGCGCACCGGGATGAGGCGCACGGCGAGCGACACGCATGACCGCTGTTTAAACACGTTTAAGCGAAAGCGGGAAACGCCGGCAATGCCATACGAAAAATCAAGCTCTCCGGTTTCCTGAAACTGCTGCCAAAGCGGCGCCGGAATGACGGCTTTCGCCATTTGCTCTGTTTCCTCCGGGTGCAGGCGCTCATGGCCGTAAGCTCTCAACTCCCCGTTCACGCGAAAAATCGGCGGCGCACCGACGGTCAAATGCACGTCGGAAGCGCGGCATTCAAAGGCCGCGCGCAATAACGCCTCAAGCTTTTCCTTCATCCGTCTCACCCATCAATGCAAAATGGCCACTTTCAGCACTTCTTCAAGCGTGGTCAACCCTTGCTTCACTTTCAACAGCCCATCATCCAGCAAAAAAATCATTTTGTTTTGCAGGGCAAGCTCTCGCAATTTCGAAAACGGCTCGTTGTTTAAAATGACGCGCCGCATCTCATCGGTGACAACAAGCAGCTCGTGAATCGCCAGCCGTCCGCGGTAACCGGTCATGTTGCACGTCGGGCAGCCGCGGCCGCGGACAAGTTGATGAACCTCAATGCCGCGGCGGGCGAAAATGTCCCGCTCCCGCTTTGTCGGCTCATACACCTCTTGGCAGTCGCGGCAGACGCGGCGCACAAGCCGCTGCGAGACAACGCCGGCGAGCGATGTGGCCACTAAAAACGGCTCAATCCCCATATCGATCAGGCGGGTGATCGTGCTTAATGCATCGTTCGTATGGAGCGTGCTCAACACTAAATGACCGGTGAGCGAAGCACGGATCGCCACTTCCGCCGTCTCGCGGTCGCGAATCTCCCCAACCATGATGATGTTCGGGTCTTGACGCAAAATCGAGCGGAGCCCTTGGGCGAACGTCAAGCCGACATTCGGGTTGACTTGAATTTGGTTGACGCCCTCGATCTGATATTCGACTGGATCTTCAATCGTAATAATGTTCACGTGCTCGCTGTTTAAATGGTTGAGCGCCGCATAGAGCGTCGACGATTTCCCCGAACCGGTCGGTCCGGTGATCAAGACGATGCCGTTCGGCCGCTCGATCAAGCGGATGAATCGATCTAAATTAACCGGATTGAAGCCAAGTTTATGAATATCGTTTAACGCTGCGCCCAAGTCGAGGACGCGCATGACGATTTTCTCACCGTATACGGTCGGCAGCGTTGAAACGCGCAAATCAACCGGATGAAAATCGATGTCCATTTTGATCCGTCCGTCTTGCGGCACGCGGTGTTCGGTGATGTCCATATTGGCCAAAATTTTAATTCTCGCCGTTAACATGCTTTGCATATGTTTCGGCAGCGCGCGTTCGGTGCGAAGCAGGCCGTCGATCCGATAGCGGATGAGCACTTTCGTCTCCTGTGGATCGATATGAATGTCGCTCGCCCGCTGTTCAACAGCAAGCTGCAAAATTTGGTTCACCAAACGAACGATGGGAGAATCGTCCTCAGCAGCCCGCTCGTCGTCGCGCACCTCAGGCGGCGGCGTTTGCAAAAAATCCTCAAATGCTTCGTCGATGTCGTAATATTTATTGATCGCCCGCAAAATATCGTCTTTTGAAGCGATCGCCGTTTCAATTTGAAACCCGGTCGACAGGCGCAAATCGTCGATGGCGAAAAAGTCCATTGGGTCGGCCATGGCAACGAACAGCCGGTCTCCTTCCACCTTGAGCGGCATGACCATATGGCGGCGGGCAAACTCTTTCGGCACGAGGTTTGTCGCTTTCGGATCGATCGGGTACCGGTACAAACTGACGTGCGGAATGCCGAGCTGAAACTCGAGCGCCTCAATCAGCTGCTGTTCCGTGATGTAGCCGCGCTGCAACAAGGCGTCGCCGAGCTTTTGCCCGGGCGCCTTCTCGCGCAGCGCCTCGGCCAGCTGGCTTTCGGTGATCAACCCCGCTTCGACAAGCAAATCACCAAGCCGTTTCCGTTCCTGCTTTTTGCTCATTTTTCCTTCCCTCCGCCCGCATCCGTCTTCTCTTCACTGCCAGCGGCGGGGGCCGATTCCCCGTTGCCCGCCTCATCGCCTTTCTTTGACCCGGTCCCGCTCTCTATATTCCCACCGCTGTTTTCCGCAGTCGAATCCGGTTGGTTCGCCGCTCCGTTGTTTTCCGTTACCCCATTCGCCGGCTCCATCGTTCCGCCTTCTCCGTCGCCGCTTTGCCCAACATTGCCTTCCGGCACTTCAAGGCCGCGCACGTGAATCGTATACGTTGGCGGATAAAAATCTTCGCTCACCGTTTCTTTGCGCACGAGCCGATCGCCGTCGCGCACTTCACGTTCCACCGTCACAACCAGCCCCGGCCGCCCGATCTGTTCCGTCCTCTTCTCGCCCGGCGCCAAGCGCGCGTCATAGCGGACGATGACACGCGGTTCGATAGACTCCGCCTCGCCTAGGCGAATGATATATTGATAGGCAAACGGCAACCCGATAATGGCAACACGCACCTTTCGTCCATCATGCCGGAGAAGAAGCGTGTAGTCGGTCGTGTTGGGGTTGAACCATTCCAAATCGCGGCCGCCGCTAATGGCCGCCTCAAAACCGGGCGTCACTCCATCCGGCAACATACGGCTCGTATAGCGCTCCACGACAGTGAAATTGGTCGCCAGCACCGCCCGGTACACCGCTGAAGCGATCGCATCGGCCGCTTCATCAGACAAATCGGCCTTCACCTTTTTCATATAATCGCCAAACGAAAACAGCTGTTTCGCTTTGATCACCGCGCGCCGCTCGCCAGACAGCCAGCGGACGGCCGAAGAGTCAGGCACCGATGCGGCCGCTTCGCTGACGACCAGCTGCCGGCCGTTTGCCAACGATATGTAGCGAGCCAAGTCGATCGGAGATGATGGCTTTTGCAGCTGAGCCGCCTGTCCCTCTAAATCCGCCCCAAGCTTCTTGATGTCAAGCGCCGATAACGCCGCCGGCGGAACGATGGCTGCCGCCGCTTGGAGGCATTTTTCTAAATCAGCGATCACAAACAGCGGCGTGCGCCTCCCGTCGACAAACCGCTTCGTGCTCTCGGCAAGACGGAACGCAAACGCGTCCGCCGGCAGGTCAATGCGCTTTTCTTGGTACTGCAAAGAAATGGAAGCGGTCGCCCGCCACTCGTTCACCCGCTCGACAACCGCCTCTCGGGCTCTTTCCGGCGTCATGCCGGAGAGTGACACCGAACCGACCGCCGTGCCCGGGCCAAGGCGGCCGTCATCCGGGGCCAAAACATCATAGGCGAAGGTGCCCAGATGCGAAAAAGCGATAAAATAAACGGTGCAAACAGCCATGACAACAAACAATTTCCACGCGGCAGCCTTTTTCACCGCCGACCCTCCTCCATTACGCCTCCACATTCATCGAGACATCGACGATGACGCTTGGCCCCGCCTCTTGCGCCTTGCGCACATCCTCTTCGCCAAGCAGAGTGCCCGCTTTAAACAGCAGGCGGCCGTCTGCATCATAAATATCTTTTGTCAGCCGTTTTCCAGCCAACAGCGCAACTTGTTTTTCCCTCAGCGACTGCAGCGCTTCAACATTTTCCGCGCTTTCGGCCATCGCCTCCATTTGCGCGGAAACGTCCTCTTCCGCCATAACGCTGGTTGGCTCGATGCTCTCTGCCTTCAACAACTCCGCCGGGTCATCAAGAAGCGACTCGTTCGCTCCGTCGTTGATGATCAAAATATCTTTGCCGTACGTCAACACTTCCGAGGCCGGCAGCACCGCTTCCCCTTTCTCGAGCTGAAGAGCGATGCCGACAATATCCCCTGACTCTTCATCAACGAAAAACTCGCGGGCTTCGCCGAGCAGCTGCCCTTTGCGCGTGATGGCTTTCGTATTTTTAATCCGGATTTGCTTATTGACGAGCTGATTGGCGATCGGAATTTCCGAGAGGTCAATTACATCGTGCCCTTGCTCCACCGTCACGGCAAACTCGCCGATGCCAACGACTTTTTTAAACGGAATCGCCTTTAAACTGAGCTGCACATCGTCTTGTTCCACGGTCAAAAAATCGATCGACCCTTTGTCCGGGTTGATCACCAAACTTTTCACCGTGCCGATTTGTGCACCGTCAGCAATGCTGATGATCGGCAGTCCAATGATTTGCGCGCTAGCTTTCATCTTGTTCACCCCAACTATTTAGTGTTGCGGCAAACTGCCGCCAAAGCGCCAACTCTTCGGCCACAGCCGGATAGGCGCGAAAACGGTCAGCGAGCTCCTCAAGCCACGCTGCGAGCTTGCCGTACTGTTGTTCTACTACATAATGTTCCATTAACAAACGGGCCAATACGTAATAATCGCGGTCAGAAAGCGGAGCGTCCAAACAGCGGCGGATGCAGCGTTCGTAATCGGCGGCGCCCAAACGACGGCGGTTGAGGCGCAATTCAAGAACGATCGCCTGCACGACTTCCGGACCGATCATTCGCGCTGGCCGTTCGCTCTCTTCCTCCCGCCGGCTTTCCGTTTGCCCATCTTCTTCCGGCTCGCGGCGCTCGGTTGATTGTTCGCCTTCCGACCGGCCATGCTCCGCTCGTTGCCCTTCCTGCCTGTCAGGCTCTGCTTTCATCGCGTCCTCCTGACGGGGCGGTTCGGCAGCCTCGTCCGTTTCCGGCAGCGAACAGTCGACAATACCCGGCATTGCTTCTTCCAAAAGCGCCCCTTCACGCGGCATTGCCTGGCCGGAAGGCAGCCCGTTTTCTACAGCAGAAACGCCCGCCGAGCTAGAAGACATGAACGCGGAAAGTTGCCCCTCCTCTTCTTCATGGCTGAGATCAAGCGCCTGCAACAGGCCGCGGCCGTCGGCGGCCGCTCCCGCCTGCAGCACCGCCGCTTCGATATCTGGCGTCATCGAGACAGGCAGCTCATCGAGCCAATCGCGCAGACGGCGCGCCGGCTCAACATTCAGCCCGCCACCGTCACCCGTCATGGCGGTCGGCTCTACTGCATCCAAATCCAAGGCGGACAACTTCTCCAGCTCCACACGATCCGAATCCAACGGGAAAAACTCCTCTTGCTCAGCATCGTCTCGGTCCACGGAGCGCATTTTTTGCTCCGCATCGGCCGAATCCAACGAAAGCAGCTCCTCCGGCTCGGTTTGATCCGCTCCGGGATCGGAAGCGGCTTCCTCTATGCCATCCATCGATCGAAGCAAGAAAGCAGTCTGTTCTTCCCAGGGCTCCTCGCTGGATTTCGGCGCCCGCTCCGTCTCTCCCGAAGCTGCTTCCGACTCTGCAGGCGACGCTCCTGAAGCGGTGTTACCGGTTTCCTGCACGTGCGATCGCAACGCCTCCCCATCCGAGTCAGCGCCTTGAAATTCCCTAGAAGCGCCGTTTTGTCCAAAAGCTGCCGGCCAGGCCGAATCGACTAGATTTTCCGTTGTATTCTGGACCATCGTCCCGTACCTATCGCCTGCTGCCGTCCGGTCGCCACTCCCTTTCCATCCTCCCTTTCTCCGTTCCCCAGCTTCCTCCGTCTCCACCGACCGGTAAAGAAGCGGACCGAACCAACGATCAAGCAAATACGAGCCCGCCAACAGCAAAAGCCCGACGAGCAGAACGATTTGCCATAACGGAATCACCGATTCGGCCAACTGCGCCAGCCCCGCAGCCAAAAAGGCAGCCGCCACCACCGCCGCGCCCCCGGCCCTGCTGAAGCCAAGCGGCAGCAGCCAAACGGCCAACAGCGCCACTATGAATGCAACAACGTAAACAACCGCCTCTTTCCACATGCCCACCCGTTCCTTCCCGGCGTATCATTGGCAATAACGCGACAAATATGCCATTGCTCGTTCTCTTATCCTAAAATTCTACATGGTTCAACTCGAAAATATTGTATAATAAAGTTACATATTTTGAAAGAAGGTTATGACAAATGGCGGGAAGCAATTTTCCTCTTCCTAGTCGTCAAGCAGGATTTACGTTGATCGAAACGTTGCTGGCCATCACTCTTTTATCGGGCGTCGCGATCGGTTTGTTTTACTTTTTCACGAATGCGATGATGCATACGTCTTACAACCAAGGTCGGACGGTGGCCGTCAACGTCGCCCGCGGCGTCGCTGTCTATTTTGAAAAAAACGCAGATTTCTCCCGGCTAAAAGAGTATATGGAAGACCATCAAACACCGTTTCTTGAGCTAACAAAAGACAATTGCGGCAACGAATCGTTGGCGGCGCTGTTTTTTCCCGGTGAATCTGGCCAACTGCATACGGTATGTGAAGCGCAGTTCGCCCCGAAAATCAACAATGTCCGTTACGAAGCTTCCGTTTACCTTGTCCGATACGACAAGGAGGCATGGGATGCATTCACTTCATCGTCGGAATTCGCTTCCTTGCCTGCGCCGCTGCAGGCGCGCATCCGCGCTGAAACGGAAAAAGCAGCCGAATCAAACGCCGGCGGCTACATGATCAAATTATACACCTCCGTCCGTTGGGGCGAGCGCACGAACGAAACGGCGTGGGTCGAAGGAGTGATCACCGATGAAACAATCCGCTAGAAGCGAAGCCGGCATGACGATGATCGAGCTGTTGGCCGCCGTTTCCATTTCTTTGCTCATCATCGGCGCTATCTACACAGTGTTTTTAACCGGCATTCGCGCCTACGAGCGCATCGGCATCGAAAACGACTTGCGCAGCGAAGCAGACTACGCCATGGCCCGAATAATGAACGAGCTGTACACGCTCTCTCCGGATGGAATGGAAAGTCAAGAAGAAAACAAGCCGTTAACGGCCGTCACTTTTGTGAAAAACCAAGAATTCAAAGCCGATGCGGACACCGGACTTGTCTCCCGCGAAGAGAAAAAGCCGGAAAGCATCGAGCGGATGACGATGTCCATCCAAGACGGCGCGCTCGCGATCAATGGCGAAACGATCACCTCTTCCCGCTTTTTGCTGGACGACTCTTCATCGTTTTCATTCCGTTGCGCACGAAAAGAAGGCAACCTGTGCCGCAGCGGCGTCATGACGATCCGTCTCATTGTCTCCGACCGTCGACACGCCGATCCGAGTGGTTGGCTGTATGTGCCGCCGTTTACATTAACAACAGAATTCGGCTTTTAAGTATTACGTTCCGAAATTTTGTCCTATGAAGGGAGGGGCCGCGATGAACCGACTGCGCTTGAACGCTGCTGGCTACAGCTTGGTGACAACAATGCTCATGATCACCCTCTTTTTTTTGCTCGGCTTGACGATTTTAACAGTCGCCGTCCAGCAAGCGCGATTTACCGCGGTGCGCGTCGAGAACATCGAATCGTTTCATGAAGCCAAAACAGCGCTTAATGAAGCAATTGCTGAACTTAAAGCTGAGCTTTCAGACGACGATTTTTTTGTTCGTCATGACATTTTCACCCCCAGTCAATGGGATGCCTTTCTCGGCATTAACGAGGACACCCCCGGCCCGGATACGATCGCCGGCAAGCTGAAAGCGCGCTACGGCGTGGAGGTGGAAGACGTGTCCTATCGCTTGTACAACATTCCGACGAACAAAGTGTTCCTCCGCGCGCTCGATTTGTCCAAACCGTTTACGGACGGCCATCGCGAGCGGAAAGTCAAACGGCTCGTCTTTTTAACAAATACGCCCAGCTTTCTCAAATACGCGCTCGGATCAAAAGCAACCGTCATCTTAAACGGCGGCGTCTACGTGGAGCAAGGAAACGTATACGCCGGACAAAGCGCTTACATCAGCAACGCGGCAAACTACGTGAAAAAAAGCGGCGAGTTAACGATCGCTCCTATCGATGCCGGACTGCCCGCATCAATGAGCGATTCGATTTGGCACATTCATGACAAGCTGCTGTTTTCATGCACGCAAACGAGCAGTTGCTGGAAGACTGGCGGCCGAGCTTTCCAAATGGAAGAAGGTCTTTTCTTCCCAGGATGGCCGGACGATGGCGGCCCTCTCATTCAACAAGAGACGGACGATTTCATCGATACTGATTTCGAGCGCACCGTGAAAGATAAATTGCTTCAAGCAGCCGGTCTCTCGCCGTTGTCGCCTGAAACCCAACAAGCGTATATCGAGCGCATTGAAAACGATCACCAGCCGCCGCTCGATGTAGCGCGGGAGCTTGATCAAGAAGGGAATTTGGCTCGGGTCGTGACAGACGACGAAACGCCGTATGAACAATCCATCAATCAGATGCCAAAAGACAAGCCGCTTTGGTTGGACGCAGAAGGGAAGGAGATCACCCTTTATCGCGACATTGACGTGCAGCAAAATGGCCAAAACCAATGGCTCATTGTCAATGGCGATCTCCGCATTGAAGGACCGACAAAATCAACAGCGGCTGTACGCGGCAATTTGATCGTGTTCGGTGATTTGACGCTCACCGGAAACTTGGCGTTGAACGCGAGCATTTACGTCACTGGCAAGACGACCATTTACAACAGCCATATCGACGGAGCGGATGGAAAAGGGCTCGTGTTGTTGTCCAAAGGCACGCTCGATATCGCCCGCATCAATGAATTTCAAGACTCAAGTGAAATCCCGAACTTAAAAGGGTATTTTTATACGGACAGCAGCGCGACGATTTATGCTGTCGGATCGTATTTGTACATTGAAGGCGGGTTGTTCGCCCGCGGGAACGGAGCGGCTGCTCCGGATACAGACATCAACGGGCTCGTCATCAACGCCTTTCGCGGCCGGATCGAGCCGAAAGACGGTGAGCCTGGGAACTTCATTCCAAGCTCTGACATGCAACAATCCCGTCTGATCGTCAAATATAATCCACGGGTGTTAGTCGAACAAGGAACAGGATTGCCGTTTGTCAATCAAATCTCGCTCGTCGCCGACCGGCTTGAAGTTGAGTGAACGAAGACGGCTAAATTCCCTCTCTCATCCTCTCGATCCCCTGGACAAACGAAAAAAAGCGGATCTCCAATTCAGGAGGCCGCTTTTTTCATCATTACCAACGCCCACCGTTGCTGACGCTTCCCCCCTCATCTTCACGCGGTTGGACAAAGACCCACACTGAGGCTTGAATTGGCCTGCCATCCGGCGTTCTCGCATTGGCGGTCGCCGTCACAACCGCGTATCCAACATCCACAGCCTGCAAATACCATCCTCCATTTTGCTGAACAATGTTGACAAATCTCGAATCGGATGACGTCACTGAGCGGAGCGTTTTATCCGTCGCATTTTCCGGGCTAAAGCGGAGCTGCCCCGCCACTTCGAGCGGAGGATCGTCCAGATTCATATAGATCACCGGACGGCGGAACTCCATACCTTGAAGCGCCACGTACGGATTCATCACCTTGATGGCCGCCGATGCCGACGCGTTGCTGCCATCAGTCGCGCGGACGGTGATCGTAACCGTTCCCGGTTTGTTTGCTGTTACAACACCGTTATGGCCGACAGAAGCAATATCCGGGTCGCTTGATTCCCACATAAGCGTTTTGTTTGTCGCATCATCCGGTTCAATGATCACCGGAATCGTTTGCGTTTCGCCAACGTTCATTTCCCGCCTGTAATCGCCGAGCGTCAAATTGCGAATAAGCTTCATATAACGGAACGACACGCTCGTTGTTCCATCGCCGCGCGTCAACCCGCCGCTCGAACGCACGGCAACCGTATATTCGCCGTCATCAGCAACCGAAATGACATGCGGCGGACCAAGCAGCTGCCAATCGGACGACGAGCCGTTGCGCGCGATTTCGTATTCATACGTCACCCGTTCACCGGCGACAAGCTCGGTCACGCGAACCGTCGGCGCTTCCGTGATCACAGCGCCGCTTTCCGCCACACCGCTTTCCGTTATGATCGACAGCTGCGGTTTCAAGGCGACGCGCACCGTCCGGCCATTGCGGTAAGTGACAAGCAGCACGCCGTCATCATTCGGGTCATACTCCAGCGCTTTAACAGGCAACGGCAACAATCCATATGAATTAGGATTCGCCCGTCCGACAGTGTCGTCTGATAAAGCAGAAAATTTATGTTTTGTAATAGTACCCGTTCCATCCCCTTCGTAGTAAAAATTCGGAAAATCATCCAAACGAACTGTCATGCCGATTCGTTCCGCCGGCGGAACGAGCGTCGATGTTTTGGCGCCATAACGGCTGTCGGTGAATGTCACCGAAGCTGGCGGCAATTGAACACTGTTCATGGCAAAGTCAGCCTGCATCACCCATTGCGCCGAGAGCATCAGCTTATTCAATTGGCTGTAGTCGAACGTCTGGTTGGCAAATGACCATTGTGCATAACGCTTCCCATTTTCCTCGTACGTCACCACTTTGCCATCGGGGACGACAGAGATGCCGTCAGGAAGCTCTTGAACGATTTTTACGTTGCTGATCGTCCCAGTCGCATTACCGACATACCCGACAAGCGACAACGAATACGTGGCCCGGAAGCGGTTGTCTTCCCCATCAGCCGTTCCCCGCTTGATCAAGCTATCAACCTTATTGACCAATCCTTGCAATTTCACCGTGCCTGTAAAGGACGGCGGCGCTTCATCCTTGACCGTAACCGTCACCGATTTCGTCATCGACGGCTGCAGTTGGCCGTATACATCCCGATAGGTCAATTCAGCATTGAACGTATACGTCCCTTTCGCCTTAAACGAAACCGGAATGGAAACCGTGACGGGCGGAGGAGCGCTTTGTCCGACTTGATACGGAATGGAAAACGAAATATACGCGTTTTGCTTGTTTTCATCCAGCCATACTTGGCCGTTTTCCGCAACGGCGACATTACCGCCAAACGACGAAAGCGGGATGCGCACTGTGCCTGTAAGCGCCGGCGTCGTAGCGAGCTGGGAAAAGCGCTGGAACAAAGCGGTCAAATTTTGCACCGTTCCTTGCCGCGCCTCGCCGCCGGCAGTCGCTGAAAGCGACCGTAAATAGTCCATATCGACTTCATCATTGTCGCCGAAGCCGATTGAGTAAAAGGTGATATTGTTCATCCCGAGCGTTTTTGCCACCGCTGTGGCATCGGCTCGGATTTTTCCTTCAATGCTGCTGTAAGTGAACGAATAGCCGTTATCCCAAGACACCCGCCATCCATTAACATAATCTTGGCCGTCGCTGTAAAATCGGCGAGAATATCCTTTGTTGTCGGTAAAACGGATACCGGCAGTCCGTCCATCGCTGTACAATTCGTATGTGACCGAAAGAGAATCGGTTACTCTATTCCCTGTATAGGAATATCCATCCCGAAAATTCTGCTTGACCTCCCGATACGTAATCGTATCGACTGCATTCAACACCGTCGGCATGCCATCCGTTAAGAAAATGATATACTTTTTCCTCGTTGGATCCGTGAAATACGATTTAGCAAGAGACAAAGCAGCCGAATAGTTCGTGCCGCCTCCAGCGGTCAAACTGTCGCCGACCGTCCGAATTTTCTCGAGTTGGGCGGCGACATTCGGCTGATCCCCAAACGGAACGACTTGTTTCACTTGGTCGGAAAACGGAATGAGGGCAAACCGGTCATTCGGATGGAAATGGGCTTTAAAGTAATCGACAGCCGAGCGGAGCGCCGTCTTGGCGCTCGAAAGCTTCTCCCATGTCATCGAGCCGGAGACGTCAAACACAAACACAACGTCGATCGGCGGACGGACGGGCGACGAAACGGCCCCTTGTGGAATGAGCGTCACATCGAGCCGTCCTTCGGCATTGCCGTTCGGCGGCTTGGCGTATTCCGGCTGTGAAAACGAAAGGGAAAAATCCAATTTCGCCGTGCTCGCCTCAGTTTGCCTCGTATATTGATAAGGCGTCTGTGGGAACGAAAAATACACATCCTCTTTTCCATTTCCTAACACACGATACGCATCGACGGTGATTTGGTAAGTCTCCCTCGTTCCCGGAGCCGACGGCCACTTGCCGCGCATATCAAGAGAAAACGTATACTTTTTCTCACCGTTTCGGTCCGCCGGCGTTTCCACCGCTTCGGCTCGGTAGCTGACTGCCGTGCCGCTTTGTTCCTTCGGCTGAATGCGAATCATAAAGTGGCGAATGCTGTTCCCTTGCCCGTTGCCGCTCCCTGGTGCGGTCGCCCATCCCTCAATCTTCTCATCCGAAACGAACGTAATGGCCCCCTCTGTTTGATCGGCATACACAACACCTGCTTTCATCGGCCATAGGCTTGCCATCAGCCAAAACAACATTCCCCATAAAAGCCAGCCGCGCCACCGCTTCATGCGCCTCCCCTCCCGCGCCAAAAGAACTATCTTTCTTCCATTATATCAATCCTTTTCATCGCTTGGCATTATTTTTTTAAACGTTTTCGCACTTCAGATATAAAGTAAAGCGATCCTGTAATGAGCATCAACTCATCGCTCCCCATTTGGTTTTTCTTTTCCCCGATCCAACCGATCCAATCACCTGTCACCGCTTTCTGCGGATGGGACGAAAGGTCCGCCAACTGTTCCGCCGCTGCCGCGCGCGGAAAATCAAACGTCGTAAATGTGATCGTATCCGCGAGCTCATCAAGCAGCTGAATCATCCGCTCCAGCGGCTTGTCGGTCAGCGCGGCGAACAAGACATGGACGCGTTTGTCAGGATAATGGGCGCGCACCGTCTCCACGAGCGAGCGAATCCCGGCTTCGTTATGGGCGCCGTCAAGGATGATGAGTGGACTATCACTCACCCGCTCAAACCGGCCGGGCCAAGCGGCTGTGGCCAGCCCATCGGCGATATGCTCCGGCTCGATCAAAAACGAATAGCCAAGGCGCAACAACTCTGCCGCCATCACCGCCACCGCCGCGTTTTCGACTTGATGGGCGCCGGGCATTTGAATGCGCAAATCGCGATATTCGGCAAACGGCGTGACAAGCGAAAACTGCTCCCCTTCCACCGTCGCCTGCCGGTCGGAAACGGTGAAATCGACGCCGAGACGATATGTTTTCGCCTTCCGCTCCGCCGCCGTTTTGGCGATCACTTCCCACGCCTCCGGTTCCTTCACCGCCGTCACAAGCGGCACGCCCGATTTGATGATTCCGGCTTTCTCCGCGGCGATTTGCCCAAGCGTATCGCCTAAAATGTTCATATGATCGTAGCTGACGTTTGTAATGACGGAAACGAGCGGATAAATGATGTTGGTTGAGTCCAAGCGGCCGCCGAGCCCGACTTCAATGAGCACGATGTCTTGAATGTTCTGTTTTCCAAAATAATACAGCATCATCGCCGTGATCACTTCAAACTCGGTCGGTCCGCCAAACTCTGTTTGTTCCAACTCATCGGCAAGCGGCTGAATGACTCGCACGAGCTCGACGATCTCTTGATCGGAAATCGGTTCGCCGTTGATGCTGATTCGTTCGTTAAACTGCTCGACATACGGCGAGGTGAACGTGCCGACCGAATAGCCCGCCGCCTGCAAAATCGAGCGCAAATAGGCGACCGTTGACCCTTTGCCGTTCGTTCCCCCGATATGGACGGCGCGGACGCGGCGTTCCGGGTGGCCGAGTTGTTCCATCATCCATTCCATCCGTTTCAATCCCGGTTTCATGCCGAGCCGCAGCCGCCCGTGAATCCAAGCGACTGCTTCTTCATACGTTCGAACCATGTTCATCGTCCTCCTTGTTTGTTGCTGTCTTGCCCATGCTGCCGGTTTCATGCGGCAGATGCGCCACACATCGAGAAGCGTGGCGAAAGCGAGTATATGTTGACAACAAACCTCTTCCCAGAATATGACAAACCTTCCATCATGATCCATCGAAAAAGACGAATCCACAGGAAAGCGGATTCGTCTTCATCATAATCAACCGCCAGATCGTTTGTCTACCGTTTGAGCTCGGCGAGGCGCGCCTTGACGGCTTCTCGTTTTTCGATGTAATCTTGCCGCTTGCGCCGCTCTTCTTCGACGACATGAGCCGGCGCTTTCGCCAAAAAGCCTTCATTCGCCAGTTTCTTTTCGACGCGCTCGACTTCTTTGTTCCATTTGTCAAGCTCTTTTTCAAGCCGCTTCATTTCTTCCTCAATATTGATCAATCCTTCAAGCGGCATGATGAGCTCGGCGCCGGTGACGACCGCCGTCATCGCTTTGTCCGGCGCGGGAACGTTTGTATCAATCAAGAGCTCGCTCGGGTTGCAGAACCGCTCAAGATAGGCGCGGTTTTTCATGAGCGCCGCCCGCACTTGTTCATCTTTCACCTTAATATAGAGCGCAATCGGCTTGCTCGGCGGCGTGTTCACTTCGGCGCGGACGTTGCGGACGGCGCGGATGATGTCGACGAGCATCCGCATTTCTTCCGCGGCTTCTTCGTTCGACAGCTCAGGGCGCACTTGCGGCCACGGAGCGACGGTGATCGATTCGCCTTCATGCGGCAAGTTTTGCCAAATTTCCTCGGTAATGAACGGCATGAACGGGTGAAGCAGGCGCATCGTGTTGTCGAGCACATACGCCAACACGGAGCGCGTCGTCTTTTTCGCCGCTTCGTCGTCACCGTAAAGCGGCAATTTCGCCATTTCAATGTACCAGTCGCACAAGTCGTCCCAAATAAAGTTGTACAGCGTACGCCCCGCTTCGCCGAATTCGTATTTCTCAGCGAGCTTCGTCACCGTCTCGATCGTTTCGTTGAGACGCGTTAAAATCCAATGGTCGGCGACCGTTTTTTCGCCGCTCAAATCAAGCTCCTCGTACGTCATGCCGCCCATGTTCATCAAGGCAAAGCGCGAGGCGTTCCAAATTTTGTTAGCAAAATTCCACGTCGCTTCGACTTTTTCTGTGCTGAAGCGCAAGTCTTGCCCCGGCGAGCTGCCGGTCGCCAAGAAGTAACGGAGCGCATCGGCGCCGTACTGGTCGATCACATCCATCGGATCGACGCCGTTGCCGAGCGATTTGCTCATTTTCCGCCCTTGGGCGTCGCGGACGAGGCCGTGGATGAGCACGTCTTTGAATGGACGCTTTCCGGTGAATTCAAGCCCTTGGAAAATCATGCGCGACACCCAGAAGAAAATGATGTCATAGCCGGTGACCAGCACATCGGTCGGGTAGTAGCGCTTGTAATCCGGCGAGTCGGTATCCGGCCAGCCCATGGTCGAGAACGGCCAAAGCGCCGAGCTGAACCATGTATCAAGCACATCGGGGTCTTGTTCCCAATTTTCAATGTCCGCTGGCGGCTCATGGTCAACGTAAATTTCGCCTGTTTCTTTATGGTACCATGCCGGGATGCGATGCCCCCACCAAAGCTGGCGCGAGATGCACCAGTCGCGGATGTTTTCAAGCCAATGCAAATACGTTTTTTCAAACCGTTCCGGCACGAACTGCACTTTGCCGTCCGTTTGCTGGAGCTTGATGGCGGCTTCGGCGAGCGGCTTCATTTTCACGAACCATTGCGTCGACAAATACGGTTCAATAACTGCGCCGCTTCGTTCGCTATGGCCGACCGAGTGAACATGCTCTTCAATCTTAAAGAGAACGCCTTGTTCTTGCAAATCGCGGACGATCCGTTTCCGGCATTCAAACCGGTCAAGCCCTTGGTATTGCAAGGCGTTTTCGTTCATCGTGCCGTCTTCGTTCATGACGAGAATGCGCGGCAAGTTGTGGCGGTTCCCGATTTCAAAGTCGTTCGGGTCGTGCGCCGGCGTAATTTTGACCGCCCCAGAGCCGAACTCCATGTCGACGTACTCATCGGCAATGATCGGAATTTCACGGCCGACGATCGGCAGCTTGACCGTTTTGCCGATCAAATGCTTGTACCGCTCGTCATCCGGATGCACGGCAACGGCCGTATCGCCGAGCATCGTCTCCGGACGGGTCGTCGCCACTTCGATGAAGCCGGAGCCGTCGGCGAGCGGATAGCGCATATGGTAGAGCGCGCCTTTCACTTCTTTATAAACAACCTCAATGTCCGACAACGCGGTTTTCGTCACCGGATCCCAGTTGATGATGTATTCGCCGCGGTAAATGAGCCCTTTCCGGTAGAGCGAGACGAACACTTCGCGCACCGCTTTGGAAAGCCCTTCGTCAAGCGTAAACCGCTCGCGCGTGTAATCAAGCCCAAGCCCTAACTTCGCCCATTGACTGCGAATATGGCCGGCGTATTCTTCCTTCCACTTCCACGTTTCTTCTAAAAATTTTTCCCGGCCTAAATCGTAGCGCGACAGCCCTTGCTGGCGCAATTTTTCCTCGACTTTCGCCTGGGTGGCGATGCCGGCGTGATCCATTCCCGGAAGCCACAGGACGTCATACCCTTGCATCCGCTTCATGCGCGTAATGATGTCTTGCAGCGTTGTATCCCACGCATGCCCTAAGTGCAATTTGCCGGTGACGTTGGGCGGCGGGATGACGATCGTAAACGGTCGTTTGTTCGGATCACCGGTCGCTTCAAAAAATTTTCCTTTCAGCCACCATTCGTAGCGCCCGGCTTCAACGGCGCGATGGTCGTATTTGGGCGGCATCGACACTTCGTGCTGTGCCATGTTTCATTTCCCTCCTTCAACATGATGGACAATGCGGCCGACGGCGGCTTCCCACTAAGCAATGCCGCACAGCCGGCAAGCAAAAAAGCCCCTTTCATCCAAAAAGGACGAAAGGAGCTGCTTTCGCGGTACCACCTTTTTTCTTAAGCCCAAAGGCTTAAGCGCTTCATTGGCATAACGGCATGATGCCGGCTTCCTCTACTCGGCAGCAGCGCCTTTCAAAGAAGCAGCTCAAGGGCGACCTTCCAGCAGCCGTCATCCTAGGAAATCTCGCAGCTTCTGATTTCCCTCTCTGCAGGCGCGGACCGCTGTACTCCTCCCCGTCTTCGCTTTTGTCATCATTGTTCGATTATTATACTACCATTGTCCATCATCTTTGCCAAGTTTTTATTTATTTATTCCATTGGCCGGCGGTTGGTGACAAACATTTTGTTGTTTCATATTGTATAGTAAACCCGGGAAGGAGGGAACACCGATGCGGCGATTCAACCCGTATTCATGGCCGCCTTGGCTTCGGCAAGTGCGCGCCGTCTGCGCCCAAGTGATCATCCCGCTCACCATTTTTCAAGCGATCCGCACTATTTTTCTGCCAACGACGTTTGATGTCATTTTATTGGCCATCTTCGTTTTCATTGCCGTGGCGCTCCATCTGGAATGGATTTAGTGGGACGCCATTTTGTTTGGGCTGCATTCAAAATCGATTTAACCATTGCTGCTTTCATCCGCCGGCGGTTCGTTGTCCACCGCTTCTTCCTGCTGCCGCGCGGCGTCGCGTTGGACAAGGTGCATAACGAGCGCCTCCATATTTTTGAACGCCAAATAACGACGCTGCAACGCGGCCACATATTCCCGTTCGTTCCGCTCGTTCCGCGAAGCGGCCTCATACCGCTCCAAACAGCGGACAAACCCACGCGGCTCCGCCAAATGGCTGTATAAAAACGCCCGCTCCCCGTCGGACAGCGGCAGCTCCTTCTCGTACTCCCCCATCCCTTCAAGCCACTCGCGCCCAAGCGGCGGCATTGTCTGTACGTGAAAACGGAGCGCGGCGATCACATCAAAGAGCGGCGAATTCCAATGCGCCCGCTCCCAACTGATCCAATACGGCGGGAGATGGTGGGAGAGGCGCGCTTTGCCGTGCACCCAGGCGATGCGCCATTGCTTCGTCTCTTCGAGCGTCTCTTCCCACACATCGAGCCGTTCTTCAGCGAACGAGTACGCGCGCATCACCTCATGAAAATAGGTGCAGCATTGGAGCTGAAACGGAGACATGTACCACGCCGCTTCGTACCGCTCAATCCGTTCTTCCCAAACCATCCGCGCCCGTTGCCATTCGTCCTTTTTTTGCTTTCGGTACGCCGCCGCCTCTTCCTCACTCACCTCGATCGTACGGACGGTGGCGCGATGGAGGCGGGCGAGCTCGCGAAAAAAGGCGTCCACCGCATCCTTCTCCACCTTTGATTCGCCGCCATGCCATGCTTGCAAATAATAAAGACGGCCGCCTTCTGTGGCAAACAGCGACCGCCGCCGCGTCAGGTAAAGCGGGAGACAACGGGGGCCGCCATGCTGGAGAGACTGCCAAACGGCGGCGGCTTCTTGCTCGCTTTCAAGCGGCTTTAAGGCGAAAACACCGCGGTTCGTGTATACCTTGACGGCTTTGCCTCGCTGCTCCATGCGCTCTGGACGAAGACCGTACTGGGCGAGCACAGCCTCATATCGGTCAGCCTGTGCGGCCATTCGTTACGCCCCCTTACTGATCAGAAACGGAAAGCGTCCCTTTCAGGCGAAAGGACGGCTTCCCGCCATGGCCGGAATATAGAGCAGCTGCCCCTCGTGCATGTCATCTGGGCTTTCCAAATCATTGGCGCGCAAAAGCTGTGAGACGGTCACATCATACCGTTCGGCAATCTTGTCCAATGAATCTCCTTGCTGGACGATGCAAATTTTCAGTTTCGTAAACTCTTTCTCCTCGCTTTTCGCAAACAGTTTCGTCAAGTAAAGCGCATTTTCGCTTTTTGTTTTCGTTTCTTCTTCTTCCTCAACCGCCTTTTTCGCCGCCCCGATCGATACCTTCGCCTCAGTTGGCGGCAGCAGCGAAGCGATGTCTTCCTCCGTCTGTGCGCTGACCGCCTTCGTTTCCGTCTCAAGCGGCAAAAACGGCTCTTTGGCCTCCTCTTCTTCCTCAGCCTCCGTTTCTTCATGACGCATGGCGGCCGGCTCCATGACGGAAACCGTCGTTTCGTCGGCGGCAAAAGCCGGCTGTTCATCCGCCTCATCGGTGAGATCATCCACGGAAGCAAACGCTTCCTCACCGGCCGCTTCCTTGCGGGCGATTGATTCAAACGGGGCAAACAGCGGCTCATCGTCCTCCTCATCGTCCGGCAAATCATCGTCAAGCGGCGCTTCACTGATGCCGCTGATCGAAATGTCGGCAGTGATCAGCAATCTTCCGTTTTCATCCAAATCATAATCAAACGATTCAACCGTCACGTACACATCCTCAAGGGAACGAATGCGGTTTTTTGGAATCGTAATATCGATTGGAAAGCGGTGCGACAGTTCGCTGATCCCGTCTTCGCGCACCGAAATGTGCTGAATGAACCGATAACCAGCCAGCTCAAACACGTCGTCATCCGCTTCAGCCTGCCCTTCGCCCGCTTGGTGGAATTCGCCGCTCAACTCAAGCGCGCCGCGGATCGTAATATATTGGTCGTACTCATCGACGGAAATGACCGGATCAAGAGAAATGGATAAAAACTCGGCGACTTCCTGTCCTCTTTTAAACCAGACCGATTCTTCCAATGAAAAACGCAAATACGATTGCTCCAACCGGGCCTCCTCCTTCCGTCCCTTCGGCAAATAGTTTCTATGACATTATCCATTGTATGAACGGAAACGAGGCGGTATGATAAAAAATTGGGCTGCCGACGGTCGGCAGCCCCTTTCCTTATCCGCGCAGACGGGCAAACACCCGCTCAGCAGCGGCAATCGTATATTCAATATCATCATCACTGTGCGCCGTCGACAAAAACAGCCCTTCAAATTGCGACGGCGGCAGGAAAATGCCTTCATTCGCCATTTCCCGGTAATAAGCGGCAAACAGCTCCAAGTCGGACGTTTTCGCTGTCTCGTAGTTGACCACCGGCTCGTTCGTGAAGAAAAAGCCGATCATCGACCCAGCGCGGTTGATCGTATGCGGGATGTCGTATTTCTCTGCTGCCTGATGAAGCCCATCCGCAAGGCGCGCCGCTTTGCGGCCAAGCTCTTCGTACGTTTCCGGCGTCAGCTGGCGGAGCGTCTCGTACCCGGCCGTCATGGCGAGCGGATTGCCGGAGAGCGTGCCGGCTTGGTACACCGGACCGCTCGGTGCGACGAGCTCCATAATTTCTGCTTTTCCCCCATACGCCCCAACCGGCAAGCCGCCGCCGATCACTTTGCCAAGGCACGTCAAATCCGGCTCAATGCCATAATACCCTTGGGCGCAGTGGTAATCGACGCGGAACCCGGTCATGACCTCGTCGAAAATCAATAAGGCTCCGTATTGTTTCGTCACCTCGCGCAGCCCTTCCAAAAAGCCAGGCACTGGTGGAACGACGCCCATATTGCCGGCGACCGGTTCGACGATCACCGCGGCGATGTCTTCGCCAAACCGCTCAAACGCATAGCGGACGCTGTCCAAATCGTTGTACGGCACCGTGATGGTATGCTGGGCGACCGATTCCGGCACGCCCGGGCTGTCCGGCAGGCCGAGCGTCGCCACGCCGGAGCCGGCTTTAATGAGCAGCGAATCGCCGTGGCCGTGGTAGCTGCCTTCAAATTTGATAATTTTGTTGCGCTTCGTGTAGCCGCGCGCTAAGCGGAGGGCGCTCATCGTCGCCTCCGTACCGGAGTTGACCATCCGCACGATTTCCACCGACGGCACCCGCTCAATCACGAGCTTGGCGAGCTCATTTTCAAGCAATGTCGGAGCGCCAAAGCTTGTGCCTTGTTCCACCACGCGCTTCAACGCTTCCACGACCTGCGGGTTGGCATGCCCTAAAATGAGCGGACCCCATGACAGTACGTAATCAATGTACTCATTGCCGTCAATATCGTAAATTTTCGCTCCTTGGCCGCGCGCCATGAAAATCGGCGTCATCCCGACCGACTTGAAGGCGCGCACCGGGCTGTTCACCCCGCCCGGCATCAATTTCACCGCTTCTTCGTAAGCGGTTTTTGACCGTTCGTAGCTTCGCATGCTTCCGCCCTCCTCTCTCTCTATTCAGCCAGCCAGCGGGCGACATCTTTGGCAAAATACGTAATGATCAAATCCGCGCCCGCCCGTTTCATCCCTGTCAACATTTCCATGACGACCGGCTTCTCATCGATCCAGCCGTTTTGCGCCGCCGCTTTGACCATCGCATACTCGCCGCTCACGTTATAGGCGACAAGCGGAAGCGGAAAACGGTTTTTGACGTCGCGGATAATATCCATGTAGGCAAGCGCTGGCTTCACCATCAAGAAATCAGCGCCTTCTTTGACATCCGACTCCGCCTCGCGAAACGCCTCAAGGCGGTTGGCCGGATCCATTTGGTACGTCTTCCGGTCGCCAAACTGCGGCGCGCTGTCGGCGGCATCACGGAACGGGCCGTAAAATGCCGAAGCGTATTTGATTGCATACGACATGATCGGCACATACTCAAACCCTGCTTCATCAAGCCCACGGCGAATGGCGGCGACAAAGCCGTCCATCATGTTCGACGGCGCGATGATGTCGGCGCCGGCTTGCGCTTGGCTCACCGCCGTTTTGGTGAGGAGCTCGAGCGACGGGTCGTTCAGCACGCGCTCGTTTTCGACGACGCCGCAATGGCCGTGGCTCGTATATTCACATAAACACGTATCCGCAATGACGACTAGATCTTTGTGTTCAGCTTTGATTTGGCGGATTGCCCGCTGAACAATCCCTGTTTCGCAATACGCCTGCGAACCGACTTCATCTTTTTCATTCGGCACACCAAACACCATGACGGCGGGAATGCCAAGCTTGGCGATGTCGTCCACTTCCTCAGATAAACGGTCAAGCGATAAATGGTAAACCCCTGGCATCGACGGCACTTCCCGCTTAATGCCGCTTCCCTCGACCACAAACAGCGGATAAATGAGATCCTCGACGCGAAGATGCGTCTCACGCACCATCGCCCGAATCGCAGCCGTTTGCCGCAAACGGCGATGGCGGTCAAATGACAGTGCCATTCATCGTCCCTCCATGGAAAAATATTGTTCCATCGCTTTGATTATACCATCCGTGGTGTAATCCGTCGGACAAATATGGACCGGAATGCCCGCCCGCTCGGCCGCTTCTTTCGTCACCGGTCCGATGCAGGCGACCGCAACACCGGAAAGAAGGGCATCCACTTCTTTGTCGAGAAGGCGGACAAGGCTGTCAACCGCCGACGGGCTCATCAAGGTGACCGCATCAAGCTCCCGCCGGCGCAGCAGCGACAACAACCGCTCCCGGCCGTTTTCATCAGGCTCGGTCTCATACACCGTGAGCTCGTCGACCGCGGCGCCGGCGTTTCGCAACGCCTCAGGCAAGGTCGGGCGCGCCAAATTGCCTTTGACAAACAGCACCCGGTCGCCTTGTTTGACGCGCGTCATGAGCAAGTCAGCCAGCCGTTCAGCGGTGTAATCATCCGGCACAAGCGCCGGGGAAAGACCATGCTCGGCGAGCGCCGCCGCTGTTTTCCGGCCGACGACAGCCATCTCCGGCAGCGGCCGCGGCAACGAAACGTGCGGAAAAAAGAAGCGGACGGCGTTCGCGCTTGTGAAAACGAGCCAACGGTATTCGCCAAGCCGCTCAACCATAGAAGCGATTTCTTCCGGCGCCGCCGGTCGGATGGCAATGAGCGGGATCTCGACCGGCACGGCGCCGACAGCGCGCAGCTTGGCAGAAAACGATGCCGCCTGCTCTTTGCCGCGCGTCACGAGCACCGTTTTGCCGGCGAGCGCGCTGTGTGTCATGATTGGCTCAACTCCTGTTTCACCCGCTCGATGAGCGCTTTCGCCCCTTGTTCGATCAAGACAGCAGCCGCCTGTCGGCCGACCGCTTCCGGATCGGCGCCAGTGACGATTTCTTTATACATTTCTTTGCCATCCGGGGAGGCGACAAGCGCGGTAAGACGCACCGTCCCCTCCTTCACTTCCGCGTAGCCGGCAATCGGCACTTGACAGCCGCCTTCCATTTGCTGCAAAAAGGTGCGCTCCGCCCGAACAGCCCGCTCGGTTTGCTCGTCGTTTAACCGGCTGAGCCATTGGCGCAATTCGTCATCATCCTCCCGGCATTCGACCGCCAGCGCCCCTTGGCCGACCGCCGGAACACAGACATCAAAAGGAAGATAGTCGCTGATGACGTCATCGCCCCAACCCATGCGCGCAAGACCCGCCGCCGCTAACACGATCGCATCGTACTCTTCGCTTTCGAGCTTCGCCAACCTTGTGTCAATATTGCCGCGAATCCATTTGATCGTCAAATCCGTGCGATAGGCAAGCAACTGCGCCGAACGGCGCAAGCTGCTCGTGCCAATGACCGACCCAGGCGGCAAGTCGGAGAGCATCCGGTTTCCTTTGCTGACAAGCACATCGCGTGCATCTTCGCGGCGCGGAACCGCACCGATCACTAAACCTTCGGGCAGCACAGCCGGCATATCTTTCATGCTATGGACCGCCATATCGATGCCGCCGGCGAGCAATTCATGCTCAATCTCTTTCACAAACAACCCTTTGCCCCCGACTTTCGAGAGCGTAACATCAAGCACCCGATCTCCTTTCGTGACGATTTCTTTCACTTCAAACGTAAACGGCGCCCCAAGCTGTTTCAATTCGTTGATCACCCACTTCGTCTGGGTCAAGGCAAGCTTGCTGCGCCGCGAGCCAACGACAATGTTCCGCATCTCGTTCCACCTCGATTACGAATACCAGAAATGAAATTTTGACAAACTGCCAAACAAGAAAAAGTTGACAAGCAAAAATAAAAACGAACCGATATTCCATAGCGCGATCGCCTTCCCTTGCATCTGCCGGACGGCTCGCTTGTAAAAATAGACGCCATAGACGAGAAGAACGACAAACGACCCGAGCACTTTCGCATCATACCAATGGAAATGGTCGATTTGAATATACGCCCAAATCACGCCAAGAATGAGCCCTAATAACAACATAGGCAAGCCGAGCGCGTTTAAAACATACGACAAACAATCAAGCCGCGACAAATCCGCCATGCGCCAAAGGCGCGCCCCCCACTTTTTCTTTTTCAGCAAACTGTACTGCAACATGTAAAGCACCGAAAACAGAAACGACAGCGTAAACGCCGCATACGCTCCGAGCGAAAGGGTGATGTGGATGATCAGCAGCTCCGAGACGAGCCGCTCCGCAACAGCCGGCGACTGCGAAGACGGTGCAAACGTATGAATGGCCAAAATAAAAAAAGCAAGCACGTTCGTAAAAAAGACGATGAAATCGACGCGCAGCAGCCGATTGATGACGAGCGACAGCGTAATGAGCAGCCAAGCGTAAAAATAAAGCCCTTCCGACATCGTTAAAATCGGAAAGCGCTTCGTCTCCATGATGCGAGAAACAAACGTCACTGTCTGCAAAAGCCACACAATAGAAAGCAACCAGAAGGCGATGTCGTTCGCCTTCCGGTTTTGTTGCAAAAAATCGATGAAATAGAATAGGATCGAAGCGATGTAAAGCAAAATGGACAACTCATACAACAGCGCCACCATCCATCCCACCTTACAGCTGCCATGATGGGCGGGCGGCACGGACCGCTTCCGCGTCTTGTTCATCGCATTGTACGGATTTCGCCTGCTCTATATGCCGCTCGGCTTTCACCGCATCTTCGATATTGAAAATTTTCATAAACAGCAAAAGCGCCTCCTCGGCATTCGGGCCGGCGGCGAGTTCCTTCGCCTGCAAAATCGGATCGCGGAGCAGCTGGTTAATAATGCTTTTCGTATGCTTATTCAACACTTTCCAGTCGCGCTCCGACAAATGCGGCAGTTTCCGCTCCAAACTTTTCATCGTTTCTGCTTGAATGGCCAGCGCCTTTTCGCGCAATGCGGCAATGACTGGCACGACGCCGAGCGTCTGCAGCCATTGGCTGAACGCCATAAGTTCCGCTTCGATCATCGTTTCAATGCGAGCCGCTGCCTTTTGCCGTTCCGCCAAGTTGGCCGCCACCACATCTTGCAAATCGTCAATGTCGTACAAAAACACCGTTTCCAAATCAGCCAACGCCGGATCCAAATCGCGCGGCACCGCGATGTCAACCATAAAGAGCGGGCGGCCTTTGCGCATTTTCTCAAGCGGCGCCACCATTTCCTTCGTCAAAATATAGCCTTTGGCTCCCGTCGAGCTGATGACGATATCCGCTTCCAGCAAAGCGCATGACAATTCGCCGAGCGGCTTCGCTTCGCCGGCAAACTGCTTAGCAAGCTGTTTCGCTTTTTCAAGCGTCCGATTGACAACCGTCACCTTCCCGACGCCGCTGCCGTACAAGTTTTGCGCCGCCAGCGTCCCCATTTTGCCGGCCCCGATAATCAAGACGTGCTTGCCGGCAAGGCGGCCGAAAATTTTCTTCGCCAGCTCAACCGCCGCATAGCTGACCGATACAGCGTGCGCGCCGATGCCCGTTTCCGAGTGGGCGCGCTTCGCAAAGGTCACCGCCTGCTTGAACAGATGATTGAAAATCGTGCCGCTCGTCCCGACCTTTTGAGCGAGCAAATAGCTGTCTTTCACTTGCCCTAAAATTTGCGTTTCCCCAAGCACCATCGAATCAAGGCCGGCCGCCACGCGGAACAAATGCTTTATGGCCGCTTCTCCTTCAAGCACACGCAAATACGGAGCAATCACTTCCACTTTGACGCCAAACCATTCGGCTAAAAATGCTTTCATATAGTAACGTCCGGTATGCAGTTGATCAACCACTGCATAAACTTCCGTCCGGTTGCACGTCGAGACGATCACATTTTCGAGTACGCTTTTTTGCTCGGCGAGCTGTTTCATCGCCGCACCGAGTTCCGCTTCTGCAAACGCGAGCTTTTCGCGGATTTCTACAGGGGCGGTTTTATAGTCGACGCCAACGACTACGATTTGCACGATGCCATCCCCCTTATTGACCGAATCCCTTCCATCATTATATCACAACCGTCCATCGTTCCGATTTGAAAAAATTGTGAACATGCCTCCAAAGCTATGCTAAACTGTAGACAGTGATTATTCTATCATAAACATGTCCAAAAGGGAAACGGAGGACGCGACGATCATGAAAACCCGAACGGTATTCGCCGGCATCTTGTTCATCGGCCTCGGGCTGTATTTTCTCGCCGGACAGTTGGAATCCCCCTTTTTCCATTTCTTCCAAGGGTGGCCGGCCTTGCTTGCCATTTGCGGCGCGGCTTTGCTTGGCCAGGCGCATTCAGCGCGTGAATATGCTTACCTTTTCCCCGGCTTTCTTTTACTCGGATTTGGCGTTGAGTTGCTCCTTGCGAGTGCATTTTCGGCCTGGCCCCGCGGCGTGAACATGTTTTTTTTCCTCATCGCGTTCGCTTTTTTCGCCAGCAGCCGCAAACAAAAAGGCGGGGCCGGCTTTGGCGTGCTTTTCTTGCTTCTCGCTGTCGTGCTGACGTTTTCCGGGCGCGGCCAGCCGTTCTTTCACCTCGTCCAAGCCGGACTTTCCTCTGTCTGGAAGTTTTGGCCGCTCGGACTCATCGCCATCGGCGTCTATCTATTATGGACTAGGCGAAAATAGCCTTGGAAGTGAAAACACCAGCGGAATCGCTGGTGTTTTCGTCATGAGGCCACAAACGGCAAAAGCGCCGCCCATGCTTCGTCTTTCCCTTGTCCGGTCTCGGCGGAAAACAAAATGAGCGGGTCGCCGTCAGCCATCCGCAGCGTCTCGCGCGCGATTTTCGCGTGTTTTTGATGCTTGCCGCGCGGCACTTTATCCGCTTTCGTCGCGATGACGATCACCGGGATCTCGTAATGTTTCAAAAACTCGTACATCATCACATCGTCTTTCGTCGGCGGATGGCGCAAATCAACGAGCAGGACCGCCGCCTTAAGCACCTCGCGCGTCGTAAAGTACGTCTCCATCATGTTCCCCCATTTTTGCCGCTCCTGCTTCGACACGCGGGCGAAACCATAACCTGGCACGTCCACAAAGTAAAACGAGTCGTTAATCAAATAAAAATTCAACGTTTGCGTTTTCCCTGGCTTTGAGGAGGTGCGCGCCAAGTTTTTCCGGTTGATCATTTTGTTGATGAATGATGATTTGCCGACGTTCGAACGGCCGGCGAGCGCCACCTCTGGCCGTCCGCCGTCCGGATATTGTTCCGGCTTGACGGCACTGGTCACAAGCTCTGCTTTCTTCACATTCATCGCTTCCACCCCACCAGCGCGTGCGGCAGCACCTCATCGAGATGGGAGACGAGCACAAAGCGCAAGTCGCGCTTCACCGTTTCCGGAATGTCAGCCAAATCTTTTTCATTGTCTTTCGGCAAAATGACGGTTTTCAATCCGGCACGATGGGCGCTTAACGTTTTCTCTTTTAAGCCGCCGATCGCAAGAACGCGGCCGCGCAGCGTAATTTCCCCGGTCATGCCGACAAAGCGGCTCACCGGCTTGCCCGTCAAAGCGGAAATGAGTGCGGTGGCGATCGTAATGCCTGCAGACGGCCCGTCTTTTGGCACCGCTCCTTCCGGAACGTGAATATGGATGTCGTACGTTTCGTGAAATTTCGGGTCGATGCCGAGTTCCTCGGCGCGCGACCGCACGTAGCTGAACGCCGCTTGCGCTGATTCTTTCATGACATCGCCGAGCTTGCCGGTCAAAACGAGTTTGCCGTTTCCTTTCGCGAGCGACACCTCAATGGCGAGCGTATCGCCGCCAAACGCCGTATACGCCAGCCCGGTCGCCACGCCGATCTGGTCCTCCGCTTCCGCCTGTCCATAGCGGTATTTTCGTTTTCCTAAAAATTCTTCGAGATTGTTTTCTGTGATGACGACCCGTTTTTTCTCACCGGAGACAATGAGGCGGGCCGCCTTCCGGCAAATCGCCGCCAACTGTCGCTCCAGCTCCCGCACTCCAGCTTCGCGCGTATAATGGCGGATGATGGCAAGCATCGCATCATCGCGCACTTGCAGCGCCGCTTTTTTCAAGCCGTGCTCATCGAGCTGCTTCGGCAGCAAATGCCGCTTCGCAATATGGAGCTTTTCAACTTCGGTATAGCCCGGAATCTCGATCACTTCCATCCGGTCCAACAGCGGCTGCGGAATCGCCGCCAAATAGTTGGCAGTCGCAATAAACATTACCTTCGACAAATCGTACGGCTCTTCAATATAATGGTCGCTGAACGCATGGTTTTGTTCGGGATCGAGCACCTCGAGCATAGCGGCCGACGGATCGCCGCGAAAATCGCTTGACATTTTATCGATTTCATCGAGCAAAAAAACCGGGTTGATCGTGCCCGCCTTTCTCATTCCTTGAATGATGCGGCCCGGCATCGCCCCCACGTATGTGCGGCGATGGCCGCGAATTTCCGATTCGTCGCGCACGCCGCCGAGCGACATGCGGACAAAGCGACGGCCGAGCGCTTTGGCGATCGAGCGGGCAAGCGACGTTTTGCCGACCCCCGGCGGTCCGGCGAGGCAAAGAATCGGACCTTTTAACGATTTCGTCAGCTGTTGCACCGACAAAAACTCGAGCACCCGCTCTTTCACCTTATCGAGTCCGTAATGTTCCTCATTTAAAATGGCTTCCGCCCGCTTAATATCGTGAATGTCTTCTGTCTCCTTCGACCACGGCAAGGCGAGAAGCCAATCCAAGTAGTTGCGGATGACCGCGCTTTCCGCTGAGGTCGCCGGAATTTTTTCATACCGGTCAAGCTCCTTCAATGCCGTTTGTTTCACATGCTCCGGCATGCCGGCCGCCTCGATTTTTTCTTTCAGCTCCTCGACTTCGCCCGTTTTTCCTTCTTTTTCGCCAAGCTCTTTTTGAATCGCCTTCATTTGCTCGCGCAAATAATACTCTTTTTGCGTCCGCTCCATCGACTGCTTGACGCGGGCGCTGATCTTTTTCTCAAGCTGGAGCACTTCTTTTTCGTTGTGCAAAATTTGGATGATTTTATTGAGGCGCTCTTTCACGTCGATCGTTTCCAAAATGCGCTGCTTTTCCTCGAGTTTGAGCGGCAAATGCGAGGCGATGATGTCGGCCATGCGCCCCGGCTCGTCAATGTCGACGATCGACGCGTAAATATCGGCCGACAGCCGTTTCGACAAGTTTATGTACTGCTCAAAGTATTCGAGCATCGTCCGCTTGAGCGCCTCATCTTCTAAATCTTTCGCCGCCCGATCAGCAAACTTTTCGACTTTGACGAGAAAGTACGGCTCCTCGCTGATCACTTCCGTAATGAGCGCCCGAGCGACGCCTTCGACAAGCACGCGGAACGTGCCGTTCGGGAGTTTTAGAAGTTGCTTGACGCGCGCGATCGTTCCCATTTTATATAAGTCATCCATGTCCGGTTCGTCGATGGCAACGTCTTTTTGCGACGTCAGCAAAATCATATGATCCTCAACCATGGCTTGTTCGAGCGCTTTGACCGATTTCTCGCGCCCGACATCCAAATGGAGCACCATCGTCGGAAACACGAGCAGCCCACGCAGCGGCAAAAGCGGAACGACCGTCTCCTTTTTCTTTCCGTTCACGCCGAACACCTCCATCTCTCGCTTCTATTCGTTTATTGTATAGTACGGTAGCCGGGTTTGTAAAATTTGACGAACGAAAAAGCGCGCGGCGCTCCATCTGCAGGCAAAGAAAAACCGACTTCAGCGACGATCCGCTTGCGCCGAAGCCGTACATAAAAGAGAGGCCGGGCGAACCGCCCGACTCGGTTGCGAGCGGATCGCCCGCTTTCGTTGCCAATCGTTCGCCTTGCCGCCGTTTCCTTTGGCTAGACGAGCTTTTTCTCCGAGCGGTCCATAGCCGCTGGCAGCAGCGCGGATCCGCGGCGGAGCGCCTCTTCGCCGAACACATGGACGAGCACTTCCTCGAGGCGGCGGACGGCGATGATTTGAATGCCGCTGACTTCGCCTAGCAACGATTGCATATTCTCAATCGGGATGATGACTTTTTTCGCCCCGGCTTGTTTGGCCGCTTTGATTTTGGCAAATACACCGCCGACCGGTTTCACGCAGCCACGGATGCTGATTTCCCCGGTCATCGCGACCGTATGATCGACTGGAAGCTGGTAAATGGCGGAATAAATGCCGACTGCAATCGCCACCCCGGCTGAAGGGCCGTCAACCGGCACCCCGCCCGGGAAGTTGACATGAATGTCGTAACGGTCGGCCGGCACGCCCATCGCCCGCAGCACGGTGATGACGTTTTCTGCTGAACCGCGCGCCATGCTTTTGCGGCGCACCGATTTTTCGGCGCTGCCGATGCTCTCTTCCTCAATAATGCCCGTGACGTTGATCGTCCCTTTTCCTTTCGCCGGCAAGGCGGTCACTTCAATTTCAAGAAGCGCGCCGGTGTTCGGGCCGTACACGGCAAGGCCATTGACGACGCCGACCGCCGGGGCGGACGCAATTTTCTTTTCATAGCGCGGAGCCATTTGGCTTGAATGAATGACCCATTCAATGTCTTTATCCAAAATTTTGTCGCGGTTTTCCGTAATGGCAAGACCGGCGGCGATTTGCATCATGTTCACCGCCTCCCGCCCATTGCGCGCATAGGCGGCAAGCAGGCGAATGCCGCTTTCTGACACGTTCAGGCGGATTTTTTCCGCCGCCTTTTTGGCGATGAGGGCGATCTCATCTTGGTCCAATTCACGGAAAAATACTTCCAGGCAACGAGAGCGAATGGCCGGAGGAATTTCGTTCGGCGTGCGCGTCGTCGCCCCGACAAGACGGAAATCAGCCGGCAGTCCATTTTGGAAAATATCGTGAATATGGCTTGGGATTTGCAGATTTTCTTTGCTGTAATAGGCGCTTTCAAAAAATACTTTCCGGTCCTCAAGCACTTTCAGCAGCTTGTTCATTTGGATCGGATGAAGCTCGCCGATTTCGTCGATGAATAAAACGCCGCCGTGGGCGTTCGTCACCGCCCCTTGCTTCGGCTGGGGAATGCCGGCTTGCCCCATCGCCCCGGCCCCTTGGTAAATCGGGTCGTGCACCGAGCCGATGAGCGGATCGGCAATGCCGCGCTCGTCAAAACGCGCCGTCGTCGCGTCAAGCTCCACGAACACCGCATTTTTCTTAAACGGGGAGAGCGGATTTTTTTTCGCTTCCTCAAGCACGAGCCGAGCAGCTGCCGTCTTGCCGACGCCAGGGGGGCCGTAAATGATGACATGCTGCGGGTTGGGGCCGCATAAAGCAGCTTTTAACGCCTTGATGCCGTCTTCCTGACCGACGATATCGTCAAAACTTTTCGGCCGCACTTTTTCCGCCAGCGGCTCGGTGAGCGAAATCGAACGCAGCTTGCGGAGCTGTTCCATCTCTTTGCGCGACTCTTTATCAATCGAAACTTTTTGCACACGTTGCCCTCTTAGCAAATTCCAAAAATAAAGGCCGATGATGACCCCGAAAAACAGCTGGATGACCAGTACGATGTTCGTCCAATCCATGCCCCGATATCCTCCTGCCTTTAGATGGTATGTAGTATGATAGTATCTCCGCGAACGGGCGGGAATAAACAAAAAAAGCGCCGACCGGCGCCCGGGGCATGGGCGGCAAAAAAAGAAACCGCCGAAAAAAGGCGGTTTTCCCATCAGGCAGATGTTTTCCGTTCCAGCTCGATGACGGTGCCGTCATGACGGATCAGCGTCGGCGGCTTTGTGCCGCGCACCGTGTCGAGCGTGATGATGCACTTTTGCACATCTTCGCGCGACGGAAGCTCAAACATGACATCGAGCATAATGCCTTCGATGATCGAGCGAAGGCCGCGCGCGCCCGTTTTCCGCTCAATCGCTCTTTTCGCGATTTCCCGGAGCGCCGCTTCTTCAAACTCGAGTTCAACGCCGTCAAGCTCCAGCATTTTTTGGTATTGTTTCACGATCGCGTTTTTCGGCTTCGTCAAAATATCGATCAACGCCTGTTCGTCAAGCGGCTCAAGCGTCGTAATGACCGGCAGACGGCCGATGAACTCCGGAATAAGCCCGAACTTGAGCAAGTCTTCCGGCAACACTTTCGACAGCAAGTTTTTCTCATCAACATCGGCTTGGTTCATTTCCGCACCGAATCCGATCACTTTTTTGCCGAGGCGGCGCTTAATGATCGGCTCGATGCCATCAAACGCCCCGCCGCAAATGAACAAAATGTTCGTTGTGTCGATTTGGATGAACTCCTGATGCGGATGTTTGCGACCGCCCTGCGGTGGAACGCTGGCGATCGTTCCCTCCAAAATTTTGAGCAGCGCCTGTTGCACCCCTTCACCGGAAACATCGCGGGTGATGGAAGGGTTTTCCGATTTACGGGCGATTTTATCGATTTCATCGATATAAATAATGCCTTTTTCTGCCCGTTCCACATCATAATCGGCCGCTTGGATGAGCTTTAACAAAATGTTTTCGACGTCCTCGCCGACATAGCCTGCCTCCGTGAGCGATGTCGCATCGGCGATGGCAAACGGCACGTTTAAAATGCGCGCCAATGTTTGCGCCAGCAGCGTTTTCCCGCTCCCGGTCGGCCCGATCATCAAAATGTTGCTTTTCGACAGCTCGACATCATCGATTTTGCTGCCGGAATTGATCCGTTTATAATGGTTGTAAACCGCAACGGCGAGCGATTTTTTCGCCTCATCTTGGCCGATGACGTATTCATCTAAAATTTCCCTGATCTCCATCGGCTTCGGCACGTCTTTAAATTCAAATTCTTCCTCGTTTCCAAGCTCTTCCTCGACGATCTCCGTGCACAATTCAATGCATTCATCACAAATGTAAACGCCCGGGCCGGCGACGAGCTTGCGCACTTGGTCTTGCGTTTTGCCGCAAAACGAACACTTTAGCTGCCCTTTTTCATCATTAAATTTAAACATGTCATTCACCCCTTGCTAACAAAATCGCACCTGCGTTATGTATCATGTCTCGCCATCCCATGTTGCAAAAAACTTATGTATTCGCTATTTTACCATACATGCGTCAAAAAAAGCGAATGAAAAACCTGTGATGTATTAGAAAAGTTTGAAAAATCACCTCCAGGCGCCAATGACTGAGATAAAGAACAAGGCACGAACGTCTCGCGCCTTGTTCCTTCTACCTTTATTATTATGCCGCAACCGTGCTGTGCTCCACAAGAAAATCGATCGTTTTCCGCCATTTTAAATCTTCTTTGACGCCATCCAAGCTGCCGAGCAGCTCTTTTAACTTGTCCACGCTCAAGTTGTAGGCTTCCGCCATTTTTTGGAGTTCTTCCTCCACCTCTTCATCGGTTACCTCGATGTTTTCTGCTTTGGCGATCGCTTCGAGCGTCAAGGCCGCACGCACCCGTTTTTCGGCGTCTTCTTTCATTTGCTCACGCAGCGCCGCTTCATCCTGACCTGAGAATTGATAGTATAGCTGCAAGTTCAGCCCTTGCATTTGCAGTCGTTGATCAAATTCGCGAAGCATCCGGTCCGTCTCGTTTTGCACCATGACAGCCGGAATATCGATTTCCGCATTGGCAGCCGCTTTTTCGACGACCGCATTGCGCAACGCCGTTTCCGCTTCATTCTTTTTCGCTTCTTCCAGACGGGCGCGGATTTTCGCTTTCAGTTCGTCAAGCGTTTCAACTTCTTCATCGACGTCTTTCGCAAACTCGTCATCCAAAGCCGGCAATTGCTTCGCTTTCACTTCATGCACTTTCACTTTGAACGTCGCCGGTTTGCCGGCCAGCTGCTCAGCGTGGTATTCTTCCGGGAACGTCACTTGAATTTCTTTTTCTTCGCCGGCTTTCATACCGACAAGCTGTTCTTCAAACCCCGGGATAAAGGTGCCTGAACCGATTTCGAGCGAATAGTTTTCCGCCTTGCCGCCTTCAAACGGCTCGCCGTCGACAAACCCTTCGAAATCGATGACGACCGTATCGCCGTTTTCCACCGTCCCGTCTTCTTTCACGACAAGTTCGGCGTAATTTTCTTGCAAACGTTTCAATTCGTTTTCGACATCTTCGTCCGTCACGGTTGTATCCATTTTTTCCACTTCAAGCCCTTTGTATTGACCGAGCTTCACTTCCGGCTTTACGGTCACTTTCGCTTTGAAAATTAAGCTTTTGCCTTTTTCCATTTGCTCAATGTCAATCTCCGGCATTGACACCGGTTCGATGCCTGCCTCTTCGACGGCTTTGGCATACGCCTCTGGCAGCAAAATATCGAGCGCGTCTTGATAGAGCGCCTCAACGCCAAACCGTTTTTCAAACAGGACACGCGGCACTTTCCCTTTGCGGAAGCCCGGCAGCGCAATATTTTTCACCACTTTTTTAAATGCGGCATCCAAGCCTTTGTTCACTTGCTCGGCGTCGACCTCAACGGTCAATACGCCTTCGTTCCCTTCAAGTTTTTCCCATTTGACTGACATCCTTGTTCCCTCCACCTGAAATCATTGCTCGGACCATAGCGCACTCCGCTTGTCCATATCTTTTTATGATGCCCAATTATGTAGACAAGTATGCGAAAACAGATACATAGCACAGCCACTATATTATAACATACAACAGCCATGTTTCAACAGAGAACGAGTCATTAGAGGGAGGAAAGTTCCTCTATTTCGTATAGATTTTGGCAAAGCGTTTCCATCTCCGCCGCCTCCACACCGTAGCGGTCGGCCAAGGCGGTCGCGTCAGCATCCAAGCCTAAAAACCGGCTCGCCATCCAATGGAGAGCAGCAAGCCAGGCCGCTGCATCCGCCGGCTCTGGCGGAAACGGGTACAACACATATGCATAGCGAAGCCAAATGTCCGTCGCCGTTTCATACAAACTCGGGCTTTCCGCCGCGAGCTGCTGTTCAAGCCGACCCAGCAGCGATGAAGCAAATTCCGTTTCCGTCTGTTCGTCCAACGCTGACGGGACGACCTCCATGCAACGGCCAAATTTCTCAACCGTCACCGTTTCGTTGACTTGCTTCCCTGTCAACAGGCGAAGGAGCATCGTTTTCGCCATCGGGCTTTTTTCCGGTGCGCGTAAATATTGCTTGAGCAACGGCAGCACCGGCTCGATGTCTTCTTTTTCCAGTTGTTTAATCAGTTGCAGCTGCTCAGCAATGTCCCCGGACTCAAGCAGCCGTCTCACCCGCTTCCACTCCGCGGGCGGAAGCGTGCGGGCATTCATTTTTTCACTAAACCGGAGCAGCTGATGAAGCTGTTCGCGCAACGAAGCGGATAGCGACGGATGGCGCAAGGCGGCGCGGATCACCGTTTCCGCCTTGCTGTATCGATTCGTTTGCAGCAGCACAGCGAGATACATTTGCAACAGATCACTGTTGTTCGGCTGTTCGTCAAGTAAGGCGGCGAGGCGCCACTCCGCCTCATCGTAGTCTCCAAGCTCATAGCAACAGACAGCCAGCCCAAGGCGAACAGGAAAACTGTGGTCGCCAAGCTGTTCAGCAGCGCGCAAAAAGCGGAGCGCTTCTTTGTAGCGTTTCGCTTCAAGCGCCATAAACGCTTCTTCGATCAGCCGTTCCTTTGTTTGTGGAAACATAATGATTTTTCCTTTTTTTTCACTTCCCATCTTCGCCCGCTCCTATTTTCATTTACTACAAGTGTAGCAAGTTTTCCCCAGCGACACAAGCTGTGGATTGCAGCACACCGCAGCGACATGATGGAAGCACGCCCATACGTTCACAACCGGACAAAGAAACGGGGCGGCGTTAAAAGGCGGTCTGCCTTCAGACGGGAGGCAAATATAGCCCGAAAGGCCGGAGGAAAATGACGGATTCGCCGGATTGATAAGAAATCGCCAGAAGATGAGGGGATGGCGCCGCGATATTTCTGAATAGAAAAAACGTTGCAGGAGGGCCATGTCCCTTTTGACGATCGACTCGTTATAAAGAAGCGCCAGCGCGTGAACGGACGATAAAAAGGGTGCCCCGTCGCTTTTGGGACACCCTTCGTCCATCCCGCCTTGCCGCGCCAAACGCATAACGGCTACGGCCGTGGGCAATGTTTTTGTTCGTACGCGGCAATGTAAGGTTCATATACAAACGTCAAATCGATTTCATCCCATCCTTTTAACAGCAGTTGCCTCCGGTACGGGTCAATGTCAAACGGGCGCGAAAACCCTTCGTCATCGAACACGCGCTGCTCTTCAAGCGACACCGTCAACTCATAGTCTGCGCGCTCGCTTTGGCGCAGCAAGTAGCGGACATCCTCTTTATCCAGCCGGATCGGCAACAGCCCGTTTTTTAAGCAGTTGTTGTAAAAAATATCGGCAAACGATGGGGCAATGATGACGCGAAATCCGTAATCTTGGAGCGCCCACGGCGCATGTTCGCGCGATGATCCGCAGCCGAAGTTTTCATCGGCGACTAAAATCGTCGCCCCTTCGTTTTCCGGGCGGTTGAGCTCAAACTCCGGATTTGGCGTGCCATCGCTCAAATACCGCCAATCATAAAATAGAAACTGACCGAATCCGGTGCGCTCGATTCGTTTTAAAAACTGCTTCGGAATGATCTGGTCCGTATCGATGTTCGCCCGGTCGATGCCGGCGGTTTTCCCGCGGTGAATCGTAAACGGCTTCATCCCGTCTCTCCCCTTCCGTCCCGTGTATCGTTCGTTTCTATGCCGCTTTTGAGAAGATAGCCCCAAAACGGGGGCGGCCATATCAAGGAGCACCCGTCATCGGACCAGCTCAGCTTCAAGCTGGCGCACATCGACAAAATGTCCGTAAATCGCAGCCGCCGCGGCCATCACCGGGCTGACGAGATGCGTGCGCGCCCCTTTTCCTTGCCGCCCTTCAAAGTTGCGGTTCGACGTTGACGCACAGTGCTCGCCTTCTGGGATGATGTCCGGGTTCATGCCCAAACAGGCGCTGCAGCCAGCCTCACGCCATTCAAAACCGGCATCGATGAAAATTTGCGCAAGCCCCTCTTCTTCCGCCTGTCTTTTCACTTGCTGCGACCCCGGCACAACGAGCGCGCGCACGCCCGGAGCGACTTTTTTTCCTTTGACAATGCCCGCTGCCGCCCGCAAATCGCTGATGCGCGAGTTCGTACATGAGCCGATAAAAACGTGCTGCACCGGAATATCGGTGATCGCCATTCCCGGTTTCAAGCCCATATACTCGAGCGCCCGGCGCACCGCGTTTTGCTCTGTTTTGCTTTCAAACTGCTCGGGATGCGGCACGACGCCATCGACCGATGTGCTCATCGCCGGGGTTGTACCCCATGTCACCATCGGGGCGATCGTCGACGCGTCGATTTCAATCGTCTTGTCGTATTCCGCCCCCTCATCGCTTGCAAGCGCCCGCCACCGTTCGACCGCTTGCTCAAACGCTTCGCCTTTTGGCGCATATTTGCGGCCGCGCAAATAGGCGAATGTCGTTTCATCCGGGCTGATGAGCCCGGCTCTCGCCCCCGCTTCAATCGACATGTTGCAAATCGTCATCCGTTCTTCCATCGACATGCGGCGGATCGCCTCACCGGTAAACTCAATAATATAGCCGGTGCCGACGCCAACGCCATAGCGGCCGATAATGGCCAAGATGACGTCTTTGGCGGTCACCCCTTTGCCGAGGCGGCCGTTGATGCAGATTTGCAGCGTTTTCGGCTTATGCTGCCAAAGCGTTTGCGTCGCCAGCACGTGCTCGACCTCGCTTGTGCCGATGCCAAACGCCAACGCGCCAAACGCCCCGTGCGTCGACGTATGGCTGTCGCCGCAAACGATCGTTTTCCCCGGTTGGGTCAAGCCGAGCTCCGGACCGATGACGTGCACGATTCCTTGCTCTTCGCTATGCAAATCTGCCAGTGGGATGCCGAACTCGCGACAATTGCGCTCGAGCGCAGCGATTTGGTTGCGCGCCACTTCGTCGGTAATCACAAATCGGTTAACGGTCGGCACGTTATGGTCCATCGTCGCAAAGGTCAAATCCGGCCGCCGCACCTTCCGCCCTTTTTGCCGCAATCCTTCAAACGCTTGCGGCGAGGTCACTTCATGCACTAAGTGCAAATCGATGTACAATAAATCCGGTTTGCCCTCCTCACGGTAGACGACGTGGTTTTCCCAAATTTTATCGATGATCGTTTTCGGCTTCATTGGTTTTCACCTCGCACGTCTTAGGCATAAACGGTCCTAATTTGAGCAATGGTCGTATAATCCAGCACCGCCGCTTTGATTTCTTCGACCATTTCGTTCGTGGATACGATGCGGCCGCCGCTTGGCGCCAAGTCGGCGGTGCGCAAACCTTGATCGAGCACCTGCCGCACCGCGTGCTCGACCGCCTCCGCTTCCGCGGTGAGCCCGAACGACAGTCGAAGCATCATCGCGGCCGACAAAATCGCCGCAATCGGATTGGCTTTGTTCATACCGGCAATATCAGGCGCCGAGCCGTGAACCGGCTCATACAAGCTCGGACCGGAAGCGGATAAGCTGGCTGACGGCAGCATCCCGAGCGAACCGGACAGCATCGAGGCCTCGTCGCTCAAAATATCGCCAAACATGTTTTCTGTCACAATGACATCAAACTGCTTCGGCGCGCGGATGAGCTGCATCGCGGCATTGTCAACAAGCATATGCTCAAGCGTGACGTCCGGAAATTCCTTCGCCACCTCTTCGGCCACTTCTCGCCATAATCGGCTTGACGACAGGACGTTCGCCTTGTCGACCGACGTCACTTTTTTCTTCCTCCCGCGCGCAAGCATAAACGCCATGCGCACGATCCGTTCGATTTCTTCCTTTTTATATAAGAGAGTGTCAACCGCTCTTTCTTCCCCGTTTTCCACGACGCGGCCGCTCGGCTGGCCAAAGTAAATGCCGCCGGTCAACTCGCGGACGATGACAAAATCGACGCCTTGCACGAGATCCGGTTTTAACGGCGAAGCGGAAACCAAACTGTCATAGCAAACAACCGGCCGCAAGTTGGCATATAAGTCGAGCTGCTTGCGAATGGCAAGCAATCCTTTTTCCGGGCGCAAATGCGGAGGGTTGTCGTCCCACTTCGGACCGCCGACCGCCCCGAGCAGCACCGCATCGCTCTGTTGGCAAAGGCGAAGCGTCTCTTCTGGGAGCGGCGTCCCGGCTTCATCGATCGCGGCTCCGCCAATCAATCCATACTCAAACGCAAACTCGTGGCCAAACCGGATGCCGACCGCTTTCAAAACCTCGACCGCTCCGGACGTCACTTCCTTGCCGATGCCATCGCCCGGCAAGACGGCAATCCGATAGTTTCCCATGTTTGAATCCCTCCGTTTTATGATGTTGCCACCTTTTCGTTTTCAGCACGCATCGCTTCGATCATAAACACGCGGTTCATGGCGTTGATGTACGCTTTCGCCGACGCCTCAAGCACGTCTTGCGCCGTTCCGCGCCCGCTCGTTTCAACATCGCGCACGCGCACTTTCACAAATACTTGCGCTAGCGCATCGCGGCCGCCGCCGACCGACTCAATCCGGTAGTCAAGCAGTGTCACTTCCGTTTGGAAGCAGCGCTCGAGCGTATTGTACAGCGCCTCGACGCTGCCGGCGCCGGTCGCCGCTTCTTGGATTTCATTCCCCTTCCCGTCTTTCAGTACCACGACCGCTGTCGGAATTTGATTCGTCCCGTATTGCACTTGAATGGAAGACAATTGATAAAAATCTTTGAAGTGGTCGAACTTCTCTTCGAAAATCAACGCGATTAAATCGTCGTCGGTAATATCCTTCTTTTTGTCCGCCAGTTCTTTAAAACGGACAAACAGCTGATTGATCTCTTCATCGGACAACGTGTAGCCGAGCTCCTCAACCCGGTTGCGAAGCGCATGGCGGCCGGAATGTTTGCCGAGCACCATCGAATTCGACGGCACGCCGACGAGCTCCGGTGAAATGATTTCGTACGTCGTTTTTTCTTTTAAGACGCCGTCTTGATGGATGCCGGATTCATGCGCAAACGCGTTTTTGCCGACGACCGCTTTGTTGGGTGGAACGACGACCCCGGTCAGCTTGCTGACAAGATTGCTTGTGCGCTTAATTTCTTGCAAATTGAGGCGCGTTTCCACTTGATAATAATCTTTGCGAATGTGAAGGGCGACGGCGATCTCCTCAAGCGCCGCGTTGCCGGCCCGCTCGCCGATGCCGTTGATCGTGCACTCGACCTGCGTCGCCCCATGCTCAATGGCCGACAACGAGTTCACCACCGCCATGCCCAAGTCATCATGACAATGAGCGGAGAGCGAAACATTTTCAATATTCGGAACATTGTTTTGCAAATAGAGGAAAATTTCCCCGTATTCTTTCGGCGTAATATAGCCGACCGTATCCGGGATGTTGATGACCGAGGCGCCGGCTTTGATCACTTCGGCGACGATTTTCGCCAAAAACGGCAGCTCGCTCCGGCACGCATCTTCCGCCGACCATTGGACGATCGAGAAAAAGCGCTTCGCGTATTTCACTGCCTCAACCGCCGCTTCAATCACTTGTTCCGGCGTCATCCGCAATTTATGCACCATATGGATCGGCGAGGTGGCGATGAATAGGTGGAGCCGCGGCTCCGCGCCGCCTTTTAACGCCTCCCACGCCGCATCAATGTCGCTTCGGACCGAGCGCGACAGCCCGGTGACCGAGCATGTTCTCACCGTTTCGGCAATTTGTTTGACCGCCTCAAAATCGCCTTTTGACGAGGCGGGGAAGCCCGCCTCGATGATGTCAACCCGCAGCCGTTCAAGCTGACGGGCAATTTCCAACTTTTCTTGCAAGTTCAAATTGACGCCGGCCGACTGTTCCCCATCGCGCAATGTAGTATCAAAAAACTTAATGTTTCGCACCTGGCACCACCGCTTCTTTTTGTTTTGCTTTCACAAACGGCATCATGCTCCGCAGTTCGCGTCCGACGACTTCGATCAAATGCTCGTTCTCGCGCCGGTTGATGGCGTTGAACTCCGGACGGTTTGCTTGGTTTTCCAAAATCCAGCTTTTCGCGAATTTGCCGGTTTGGATGTCATCGAGCACCTTTTTCATTTCCGCTTTCACGGCGTCGTTAATGATGCGCGGACCGGTGATAAAGTCGCCCCATTGCGCCGTATCGGAAATCGAGTAGCGCATCCACGACAAGCCGCCTTCATAAAGAAGATCAACGATGAGCTTCATTTCATGCAAACACTCGAAATAGGCGACTTCCGGCTGATACCCGGCTTCAACGAGCGTTTCAAACCCGGCCTTGATGAGCGCCGTCAGCCCGCCGCACAGCACCGCTTGTTCACCGAACAAGTCGGTTTCCGTCTCTTCTTTGAACGTTGTCTCCAACACCCCAGCTCGAGTAGCACCAATCGCTTTCGCATAGGCGAGCGCCGTTTCTTTCGCGTGTCCGGTTACATCTTGATAAACGGCGATGAGCGCCGGCACCCCGGCTCCTTCCGCATATGTGCGACGCACGAGATGGCCTGGTCCTTTCGGCGCCACCAAGAAGACATCGACATGCTCCGGCGGGACGATTTGGCTGAAATGAATGTTAAACCCGTGCGCAAACACAAGCGCGTTGCCCGGTTCAAGCCCCGGTTCAATCTCTTCCTTGTAGACAGCCGGCTGTTTCTCATCCGGCAGCAACACCATCACAATATCCGCTTGTTTTGCCGCTTCGCGCACCGAGTATACTTCAAAGCCGTCCTGTTCCGCCTGTTCCCACGATTTCCCTTTGCGCAACCCGACAATGACGCGGACGCCGCTGTCGCGCAAGTTTTGTGCATGGGCGTGGCCTTGTGAGCCGTAGCCGATGATCGCGACCGTTTTCCCTTGCAAATATTGTTCGTTTGCATCCCCGTTATAGTAGACTTTTGCCATGATTACCCTCTCCTTTGTCGTGTAGTGTAAATGGGCCGCCATGCGCCCTCATTGCGCACAGGCGCGGTTATTCGTATCGACAATGTTTTGACAACGATCGTTGCAACGGAGACAGCGGCCGTTAAATGATAAACGCCGTTTTCTGGTTGGCCGCCGCTTTTTGCGCCCCGCGGGTGAACGCGGTCGTACCGGTGCGCGCCACTTCTTTGATGCCATAGGGGCGCAACAGCTCAATCAACGCCTCGACTTTTTCCGGCTCGCCGGTGACTTGAATGACGAGGCTGTCTTTGCTGACGTCGACGATCGAGGCGCGGAACGGCTCAATGAGCGTGTAGATTTCTTGGCGGATCGCCGGAGCAGCCGCCACTTTCACAAGCGCCAGCTCACGGGCGACGATCGCCTGATCCGTGATGTCATTGACTTTCAATACATCGATCTGCTTGTTTAGCTGTTTGATAATTTGTTCCGCGGTCCGTTCGTCGTCGACATTGACGACAAATGTCATCCGCGAGACTCCATCGATTTCCGTATGCCCGACGGTGATGCTTTCGATATTGTAATGCCGCTTCGTAAACAGCCCGGTGATGCGGTTTAACACGCCCGGGCGGTTGTTGACCGTCATCGTGATAATTCTTCGCACGCTTTCACCCCCACCATTTCATGAAGCCCTTTGCCGGGCGCCACCATCGGATACACGTTCTCGTCGGCGCGGACGTGGAAATCCAACAGCACCGGGCCGTCCATCGCAAACGCTTGTTTTAACACTTCAGCTGCTTCCACCTCCGTCTTCGCCCGCAGCCCCGGTATGCCGTATGCTTCAGCGAGTTTTACAAAATCCGGCTGATTCGGGATGAGCGAATGGGAGTACCGTTTTTCGTAAAACAGCTCCTGCCATTGCCGCACCATGCCGAGCGCCTGGTTGTTGACGATGACGATTTTAATTGGCAACCCCAGCTCTTGAATGACCGACAGCTCTTGAAGCGTCATTTGGAAACCGCCGTCGCCGACGATGGAAACGACGGTCGCGCTCCGATCCGCCAGCTGGGCGCCAATCGCTGCCGGAAGCCCAAAGCCCATCGTGCCGAGCCCCCCGGACGTCACCCACCGGTGCGGTCGATTGAACTTGTAATATTGCGCCGCCCACATTTGGTGCTGGCCGACGTCCGTTGTGACGATCGCTTCGCCATTTGTCAATTCGTAAATCATTTCGACAAGCTTTTGCGGCTTGATCGTCCCGGCTTCCGGCTCGTAATGGAGCGGGAAGCGCCGCTTCCACTCATTGAGCTGTTCGAGCCACGCCGCGTTGTCAGCCGGTTTGCCTTGCTGGGCGATCAGTTCCTGCAGCGCCGCTTTGGCGTCGCTGACAATCGGAATGTTGGTCGGCACGTTTTTGCCGATTTCCGCCGGGTCGATGTCGATATGAGCGACAGTCGCCTTTGGCGCGAAGTATTTCAAGTTGCCGGTGACCCGGTCGTCAAAACGGGCGCCGATGTTGATAAGCAAATCGCACTCATAGAGCGCCATGTTCGCCGTGTACGTCCCGTGCATGCCCGCCATCCCCAAGAAAAGCGGATGGTCTGCCGGGAAGCCGCCAAGGCCAAGAAGCGTATGAACGACCGGAATGTTTTGCTGCTCGGCGTACTGCCGCAATTCGTTTGCCGCGTCGGCGTGCAAGACGCCGGCGCCGGCTAAAATGACCGGCCGCTTCGACTGGCTGACCGCCTCGACAAGACGGCGGATTTGCCAATGGTTCGGCTGCGTCGTCGGCTGATACCCAGGCAAGCAAACTTCTTCATCGTAATCGAATTCCCCTTCGGCCGTTGTGATGTCTTTCGGAATATCGATCAACACCGGCCCCGGCCGTCCAGTCGTTGCAATGTGGAACGCCTCTTTGATGATTTTCGGCAGCTCACTGATGTCGCGCACTTGGTAGTTGTGTTTCGTAATCGGCATCGTAATCCCGACGACATCGGCTTCCTGAAAGGCGTCCGAGCCGATGACGCTCGTCGCTACTTGCCCAGTGAACACGACGAGCGGCAACGAATCCATCATGGCGTCGGTCAGTCCGGTGACGATGTTGGTCGCTCCCGGCCCCGATGTCGCGATGACGACCCCCGGTTTTCCCGAAATGCGCGCGTACCCTTCCGCCGCATGAATGGCTCCCTGCTCGTGCCGCGTCAAGACGTGAAACACACCGGCTTTATACAGCTCATCGTAAAGCGGGAGCACCGCCCCCCCTGGATAGCCGAAAATGACTTCGACTTGCTCCGCCTTCAGCGCTTCGATCAACATCATCGACCCGCTCATCCTCGTCTTCGTCTTCGCCTGCTCCTCCACGTTCATCTTTGCCATCGTCGATCCTCCCCGTTGGTTGTGATCCATATAAAAAACCTTTTCACCCACCATGACTGGAATTTCCAGCCAAAGGGGCGAAAAGGTTTCCTTTCCGCGGTACCACCCTTCTTCACGACCATGACGGCCGCCTCAGGAGCAGCCAGCCGAAACCGGCTGCTCGTTTTTTGTAACGGGTGAAGCGCACATCCCCACCCGTCCGGCCCTACTGGCGAATCTGCGTTCAAGCCGGCGCTCGGAGGTGAGTTCATCAAGCGGCAACATCACCGGTTCGCAGCTCCCCCGGCTCTCTGTGGATGTTGGCCCCGCTGACTACTTATCCTCGTCAACGCTTTCTCGCTATATGGTTGTCATTCTTGCTCAACTGACATTGGCGTTCGTCGGATACACCTTTACTCCTTCGACGACTACGCGGCGGCGGAATTCTTCAAGCAGCCGCTTCGTATGCGGACCCGGCGTCCCGTCGCCGATCGTCCGGCCATCGACTTTAATGACGGAAATGACTTCGGCTGCCGTCCCGGTTAAAAACACTTCATCTGCCACATACACGTCATGGCGGGTGAACGGCTCCTCTTTCACCGTATAGCCGAGATCCTCCGCGATTTCGATGATCGCTTGGCGCGTGATGCCTTCCAGCGCCCCGACATACCCTGGAGGCGTGTAAATGACGCCGTTTTTAATGATGAAGACGTTGTCGCCGGAACCTTCGGCCACATATCCTTGGTCGTTTAAGATCAGCGCCTCGCTCACGTTGGCCAAATGCGCTTCGATCTTCACGAGAACATTGTTCAAATAGTTGAGCGATTTGACCTTCGGACTCAGCACATCAGAGCGGTTGCGGCGCGTCGCTACTGTCACCACTTCGATGCCGGTTTCATATAAATGCTTCGGGAAGAGCGCGAGCGGCTCCACGATAATGACGATTTGCGGCGTTTTGCATTTGTACGGATCAAGGCCCAAATCGCCGACCCCGCGCGAAACGACTAAGCGAATGTATGCATCCTGATAGCCGTTGCGGCGGACGGTTTCAAGCACATGGCCGATTATTTCGTCCTTCGTATATGGAATGTCGAGCAAAATCGATTTCGCGGAATTGTATAGCCGATCTATATGTTCTTCGAGGCGGAATACGTTGCCGCTATAGACGCGAATGCCTTCAAATACGCCGTCCCCATACAAAAATCCATGGTCATACACGGAAATTTTGGCGTTTTCTTTTGTCACAAATTCTCCGTTTAAAAAGATCCATTGTTCGCCCACTTCGGTTCCCCTCTTCCTTGATCAGTCAACGGTTGCTTTGAACGGCTCGGTGATGTGTTTGAGTCGTTTCTCTTGTTTGAAAATTATAATAATCCGAAACGACCGCGCCGTCAATAACGTTTTTTGAAAATTTCGATTGGTCGAACTATTTGAATGCGCTTACATTATGATAGAATCAAGGTTTTGCCGATTCAAAAATTTTTTCTTTCTTGGCGGCTCATAGAAAGCGGACGCGCTCTAACTGCCAAAGACGAAAAACAAAAAATAGCGGACGTTTTGTCCGCTTAGATCGAAAAGGTTCGTTCCATTCCGGAAACGGGCTGCCCATTCACTTCATAAAATTGGACATGCACGCGCCCGCCGCCGATGGTCAACACCGCGTACGTTCTTTCTTTTCTCCCGCGCGGCAAGGCGATGCTGCCGGGATTGATGAACAGCACCCCCTCGATTTGCTCGGCCCCAGCCAGGTGGGAATGGCCGAAACAAACGACATGGGCGCTCGTTTCTTTCGCCCGGTAGTAGAGGCGCAGCAGCGACGTTTTGACGCCGTACAAATGGCCGTGCGTGATGAGAAAGCGAAGGCCTTCCGCCTCCTCGGTCCGCTCATTCGGAAACGCCGCGAAATCGCAGTTGCCGCGCACGACGACAAATGGAGCAAGTTCGGCCGCTTGAGCCGACAGCTCGGAATCGCCGCAATGAATAAACAGATCGGCTTCATGGCGATGGCGCTCGACAATGGCGGAGAGTTCGCCGCTGAGCCCGTGGCTGTCGCTTACAACGACCGCTTTCATTCCGTCCGTCCCTCCCCTCCCATGATGTCATCCCATTGCTCGTCAAGCTTGGCCAGCGCCTTCGCCCGGTGGCTGATCTCATTTTTCTCTTCCGGGGTGAGTTCCGCCATCGTCTTCCCCTTTTCCGGAAGATAAAAGACGGGGTCATAGCCAAAACCGCCTTCTCCCCGCGGCGCTTCGGCGATGTACCCTTCGCACGCCGCCTCCACAACGGCCGTCGGCCGCCCGGGGATGGCGACCGCCAGTGCGCAATGAAACCGGGCGGTGCGCTGTTCCATCGGCACGCCTTCCAACTCGTGAAGCAGCTTCGCGATGTTGCGCGCATCGTTTTTGTCTTCACCGGCATAGCGGGCTGAATAGACGCCCGGCCGGCCGCCGAGCGCATCGACCACCAGCCCCGAATCATCGGCGATCACCGGGCAGCCGAAACGGCGAGATATGGCTTCCGCTTTTAACCGGGCGTTTTCGGCAAACGTGCTTCCCGTCTCCTCGACGTCCGGAACGTCCGGAAAATCAAGCAGCGATTTGACGTCGATGCCCCGCTTCGCAAACAAAGCGGCAAATTCGCGCACTTTTCCGGCATTTTTCGTCGCGATCACAATCTTGTTCACTCTGTCCCCTCCTCCTGCTTCGCTTCTTGCTTCGTCCCGATGCGAGCCGCCCAATCGCCCAAAACGCGGCGCTGCACGGCGATCAGCTGTTCAATGCCGATGTGCGCCGCCTCAAGCAATTCATCGAGCTCGGCGCGAGAAAAAGTCGCTTCTTCCCCGGTCCCTTGAATTTCAACAAACTGGCCGGATCCGGTCATGACGACGTTCATATCGACTTTTGCCCGCGCGTCTTCATCGTAATTCAAATCGAGCACAACGCCATGCTCCGGATCGATGCCAACGGACGTAGCGGCAAGAAAATCGCGGATTGGAAGCGCCTCGAGCTTCCCTTCGTCAACGAACTTGGAAAGCGCCAGCACGAGCGCCACGTAGCCGCCGGTGATCGAGGCGGTGCGCGTTCCGCCGTCCGCCTGAATGACGTCGCAATCGATCCAAACCGTTCGTTCGCCAAGCCGCTCCAACTCAACGACCGAGCGGAGCGCGCGGCCGATCAGGCGTTGAATTTCCATCGTCCTCCCCGACACTTTCCCTTTGCTTGCCTCCCTCGCATTCCGCTGCTCTGTCGCCCGCGGCAGCATCCCATATTCGGCGGTGATCCATCCTTTTCCGCCGCCGCGCATAAACGGCGGCACTTTTTCTTCCACCGTCGCCGTGCAAATCACTTTCGTGTCGCCGATTTCAATCAACACGGACCCTTCGGCATGTTTCACATAATGCGGCTGTATATGTACAGGGCGCAGCTCACGGTTATGTCGTCCGTCTGCTCTCATTCACTCTTCCTCCTTTTTCCTTCCCGTTTGCCAGCAGGAGCCGGTTGGTCCTGCCTCCTTCCTTGCATCACGACTCCGTGCCGCCGTTGCCAAAAAACAAAGAGGCGGAGCACGCTTCCACCTCTTTGTTATACCATAACAGCCTATTCGTTTCCAGCTTGGGTGAACACCCCACCACTTACGCTTCACTTAGAGGCGGGGGCTTCAAGCGACTTGTGCGTGTTCGCCGAACGGTAAGCCACACACAAGAACCCTTTACGCTTTCCTTCGTTCCGAAGGGGTCCGTTCTAACCTTATTTTATCCTATTCGTTGGCTAACGCCAACCGACATTCATCTCCCACTTTCACTTTGCTTAGAAGCGGGAGACTTCTTTCGGAAAGATGTTAAAACGCCCCGGTATTGACGTTTTGTGGGCGGGCGACCGGTTTTGTGAGCGGTTTGCCGTCTTCCGTAACAAGATCGGCTTTGCCGTTCACCGTAATCGCGACGCTCTCAACGCCGCTTTGCTCGGTGAGCGACAACACAAGCGAGTTCAAGACGACGTCAGAAATCACATTTTTCTTGTTGCTGCCAAAAATGCCTTCGTTAAAATTGAGCGTGACTTGGCCATCTTCGTATTTTGGCTTGTCAAGCAGCTTGGCGTCCGGCTGGAAGACGCCGACAAGCCCACTGCCACGTTCCGGCCCTTGAATAAGTTCATGGACCGCCGCCGCGATATCATCTTTCTCTTGGTTGGAAACACGTCTTGTCACAGGGACATAATACGTCGTTTCTCCCTGTTGGGCAACAAAATACACGGTGACGGGATGCGTATTCGTAATGTCCGGCACACCGCCCGCCTCCATGTTGATGCCGTCGGCGCGGCTCACCCCGTCTTGAATCGGCGTTTTATTGACCGGCATCACCTCTTGGTCATAACCGTTAATGCGGATTTTGACGCGCTTAATGTTGTCAAACTGCGTCAACGTCCACGCAATGGCTTGCAAAATCCGCTTTTCGTCTTCCGGTTTGTATTGCTTGAATTCCGGTGAAAAATCGGCGATCAACGTCCCGTCTTTTTCAAGTTTGGTGCCAAGCACGGTTGTCCCTGCCGGAATGACGGCGCGGAAACCGTTCGGCAACATATTCGACACCGGGCCGTCTTCAACCAAATACTCAAGCACTTGTTTCGCAACAGCCTGCGTTTTTGGCAACTCAACCGTTTGCGGCACGACATATCCGTTTTTGTCAATCAGGTAAAGCTCTCGCTTGACCGTCTCGGTCGCCTTCGCTTCCTCTTTGGCCCCCTCTTTCCCTTTCGTTGCCTCCTCGAGCGCCTGGCCGTCTTTTACATAGCTCGTGTCTTGCGGCGGATCAATTTCCTTCACTGCTTCATCTTGGCCAAACAAGCCGCAGCCGCCGAGCAGCAAAAGCGAAGCGAGCACCGGCGCCGTCCATCTATGAACCGTCCGTTTGCCCATTGACGTTCCCTCCTACTCGTGGTTTGTACTACTATGTATACGAGCCGCTGTCCAAAATAGAATAAAAAAATCCTTTAGCGTCTATGCGCTAAAGGATTTTTTTGCCTACAGGCGAATCGATTCCACCGTGCCGATCGGTCTGCCAAACCACTTTCTTGAAATCTTTTCAAAAAGCTCTTTCGGACCGGTCGTAAAAAACAAATGCTCCGGCTCGCGCTGGCCCGTATAAAGAAAGTGGCTGTGATGCAAAATGGCGCTCACTTCGCGGGCCGTTTCACCGCCCGAGCAAATCAGTTTCACTTTTTTGCCCATGTAGGCCCGGATCAGCGGGGCAAGCAGCGGATAATGCGTGCAGCCTAAAATAAGCACGTCAATCGGCAGCGGGCGCAGCGGAGCGAGCGACTCGGCGACGACCGCCTTCGCTTTCTCCCCTTCAAAATCGCCGCTTTCGACCAGAGGGACAAACTTCGGGCACGCCAAGCTTTCGACATGGACGTGCGGATTGATCGATTGGAGCGCCTTTTCGTACGCCTTGCTTCTCACCGTGCCGATCGTGCCGATCACGCCAATATGCCCATTTTTTGTCGCCTTCAAGGCGGCGCGGGCGCCGGGATGAACGACGCCGAGCACCGGAATGTCAAGCCGCTCCCGCACTTCATCGAGCGCGACCGCGGTTGCCGTGTTGCAGGCAATGACAAGCATTTTCAACGGATATTGCCGCAAGTAGTGAATCATCTGCCATGTAAATCGGCGAATTTCTTCAACCGGGCGCGGCCCGTACGGACAGCGGGCGGTGTCGCCAAGGTAAATGATCTGTTCCTTTGGCAGCTGCCGCATAATTTCTTTGGCGACGGTTAAGCCGCCGACTCCTGAATCAATGACACCAATTGCTCTTTCCAAGTGATCGCCTCATTCTTTCATCATTTCTTGATGCAGTTTGCGCAAACAGCGCTCAAAAACGACAATTTCTTCATCCGAAAAGTTTTCCAGCACTTGGGCCAAATCGCGCTGGCGTTTTTCAATCACTTCCTCAATGATGCGCTTGCCTTTTTCGAGCAGGTGAATGCGGACGACGCGCCGATCATGTTCATCACGCACTCGGGCGACGAGACCGTTTCGCTCCATGCGATCGACCAAGTCGGTCGTCGTGCTGCACGCCAAATACATTTTGTTCGATAACTCGCCAACCGTCAAGTCCCCTTCTTCAAGCAGCCATTGCAACGCGACAAACTGCGGAGGCGTGATGGGATAGTTCGTTAAAATTTCGCGGCCGCGCTGTTTTAAGTTGGCGGCGATATAGCGAAGCAATTTTTCCAACTCGGCAACCGTTTTTTCGTTCATCGCAGACGGCATACAATCTCCCCTTGATCATTTTCGCGGCCTGGCCCCAAAACAACGTGCCTCAGCCAACGGCCATTCTATTTTTCATTTTACAATACCGGGGGACATAATCAATACAAAATATAGAACGCCGCTGCAGACAAAAGGCCAGACAGACGGCAAAGCCTCGTCCGGCCGCAAAGGAACATAACAGCCGGCCACCCGGAAAGGGAAAAGCCGGCATTGTGTGAACTACCCACCACCTACGCTTCGCTTAGAGGTGGGGGCTTCAAGCGGCTTGTGTGTGTTCGCTGAACGGTAAGCCACACACAAGAACCCTTTACGCTTCCCTTCGTTCCGAAGGTGTCCGTTCTAGCCATATTCTATCCTATTCGTTGGCTAACGCCAACCGAAATTCATCTCCCACTTTCACTGGTGCTGGCGCACCTTCACGTTTAGAAGTAGGAGACTTCTTTCGGAGGGAAGTTAAAGTTTCAGTTCGCCCATTCGAAGCAATTCAATCACAGCTTGCGAGCGCCCCTTGACCCCAAGCTTTTGCATCGCATTCGAAATATGGTTGCGAACAGTTTTTTCGCTGATGAACAGTTCTTTGGCGATTTCCTTCGTCGTCTTATCTTGCACGAGCAATTCGAAGACTTCTTTTTCTCTTTTTGTCAAAAGCGGCTTCGATTGAAACGATTGATCCTTCAACGGTGGTAACCCTCCTTGCTCTCAATGGGCCCGAACTGCCGGATGGGTATTTCCTCACCATATCGTATGTGAGAGCAAGGGCGGCGGTGACGAAATTTTGCTTATCTAATAGAAAAATAGGTCTTTTTTTCGCCTCCCCGCCTGATCAAAGACAAGGGGGCTGGGCAAGCGCAAAATCCCCTCCATGGCTGGCCACGGAGGGGATGAGAGGTCCAACTGTTACACTTCGTCGCTTCCAAAGAAATCGCGGAACATTTGAATCGTCGTTTCGCGGTTTAACGCCGCGATCGATGTCGTCAACGGAATGCCTTTCGGGCACGATTGCACGCAGTTTTGCGAGTTGCCACAGTTGGCCAGTCCGCCGTCGCCCATAATCGCCCGCAGCCGTTCGGCTTTATGCATCGCCCCGGTCGGGTGGGCGTTAAACAGCCGTACCTGCGACAGCGGCGCCGGGCCGATAAAGTTCGACTTGCTGTTGACGTTCGGGCACGCTTCAAGACAGACCCCGCACGTCATGCATTTTGACAGCTCGTACGCCCATTGCCGCTTCCGCTCTGGCATGCGCGGACCCGGACCCAAGTCGTACGTTCCGTCGATTGGAATCCATGCTTTGACGCGTTTTAGCGCATCAAACATCCGGCTCCGGTCGATGACCAAGTCGCGGATGACCGGGAACGTGCGCATCGGCTCCAGGCGGATCGGCTGCTCTAATTTATCAATGAGCGCCGCACATGCTTGCCGCGGCTTTCCGTTAATGACCATCGAGCAGGCCCCGCACACTTCTTCCAAACAGTTCATTTCCCAGGCGACCGGCGTCGTTTTTTCCCCTTTGGCGTTGACCGGATTGCGGCGAATTTCCATGAGCGCCGAAATGACGTTCATGTTCGGGCGGTACGGAATGACAAACTCCTCTTCATATGGAGCGGAATCCGGACGATCTTGGCGCGTGATGATGAACCGAACCGTTTTGTTTTCGCTCATCTTACTTCACTTCCTCTTTCTTTTTGCTGTAGTCGCGTTTGCGCGGCTTAATCAACGAGACATCGACATCTTCGTAATGGAACGCCGGACCGTCTGGCGTATAGCGGGCCATCGTCGTTTTCAGCCATTCTTCGTCATTGCGCTCCGGAAACTCCGGCTTGTAGTGCGCCCCGCGGCTTTCGTTGCGATGGTACGCGCCGAGCGTAATGACGCGGGCAAGCTGGAGCATGTTGTACAGCTGGCGGATAAACGTCGCCCCTTGGTTGCTCCATCTCGACGTATCGGTGACGCTGATGTTTTTATACCGCTCCATCAGCTCTTGAATTTTCTCATCGGTCTTCAGCAGCCGGTCGTTGTAGCGGACGATCGTCACGTTTGCCGTCATCCATTCACCGAGCTCTTTATGCAGCACGTAGGCGTTTTCCGTGCCGTCCATCGCCAAAATGTTTTCCCATTTTTCCTGCTCTTGTTTGACATAACGGTCGTACAGCGTCGACGGCATCGCATCGGCCGATTTCTCGAGGCCGCGGATGTAGCGGACTGCATTCGGGCCGGCGACCATTCCACCGTAAATCGCCGACAGAAGCGAGTTTGCCCCGAGACGGTTGGCGCCATGAATGGAATAATCGCACTCACCGGCGGCAAACAGCCCTTTGATGTTCGTCATTTGGTCATAGTCGACCCATAAGCCGCCCATCGAATAGTGAACGGCCGGAAATACTTTCATCGGCACTTTGCGTGGGTCTTCGCCCATGAACTTCTCATAAATTTCGATAATGCCGCCGAGCTTGATATCGAGCTCTTTCGGATCTTTATGGGAAAGATCGAGGTACACCATGTTTTCGCCGTTGATGCCGAGCTTCAAGTCGACGCACACATGGAAAATTTCCCGGGCGGCGATATCGCGCGGCACCAAGTTTCCGTAAGCCGGATATTTTTCCTCAAGGAAATACCATGGTTTTCCATCTTTATACGTCCAGACGCGGCCGCCTTCCCCGCGCGCCGATTCGCTCATCAACCGAAGCTTGTCATCGCCTGGAATCGCGGTCGGATGGATTTGGATAAACTCGCCGTTCGCGTAGTAAACCCCTTGCTGATAGGCGATCGAAGCCGCTGAACCAGTGTTGATGACCGAGTTCGTCGATTTCCCAAAAATGATCCCCGGGCCGCCGGTCGCCAAAATGACGGCATCGGCTGGAAACGCTTTGATTTCCATCGAACGCAAGTCTTGCGCGACAATGCCGCGGCAAATTTGTTCGTCATCCAAAACGATCCCCAAAAATTCCCAATGCTCATATTTCGTCACAAGCCCCGCTACTTCATGGCGGCGCACTTGTTCGTCAAGCGCATACAAAATTTGCTGTCCGGTCGTCGCCCCGGCGTACGCCGTGCGGTGGTGCTGCGTCCCGCCGAAACGGCGGAAATCAAGAAGCCCTTCCGGCGTGCGGTTGAACATGACGCCCATCCGGTCGAGCATGTAAATGATCCCTGGCGCCGCCTCACACATCGCTTTGACCGGAGGCTGGTTCGCCAAGAAGTCGCCGCCGTAGACGGTATCGTCAAAGTGTTCCCACGGCGAATCGCCTTCCCCTTTCGTGTTGACCGCTCCGTTAATGCCGCCTTGGGCACAGACGGAGTGAGAACGCTTTACCGGAACGAGCGAAAACAACTCAACAGGCACTCCTGCTTCGGCGATTTTAATCGTGGCCATCAAACCGGCCAACCCGCCGCCGACAACGATGATTTTTCCTTTTTTCATGGCTACTCACTCCCTAGAAAATTGCTGCTTTTGCTTCAATGTCCCTCGGTTTGCCTCTGTCGATCAAGCGTTCGTTCGACAAACGGCTGCAGCGTGATCCATCAAGAGCCAACGCAGCGGTTCATGTCATCCAACAGCTGAAATCAATTTTTTACGCAAAAGCCAAAATGGCGCGAATGCCGACAATCGAAAGCGCGACAAAGATGATCATCGTAATGTACGTGAACACTTGCTGTGAACGAGGGGATACCGTTAAACCCCAGCTGACGAAGAACGACCATAAACCGTTGGCGAAGTGAAAGACGGTCGACAAAATACCGATAATATAAAACCAAAGCATAAACGGATTATCGACAATATTGGCCATCATATCATAATTCACTTCAGCGCCAAACGCGGCTTTCACCCTTGTTTCATACACGTGCCAGACGACAAAAATCAATGTGATAATGCCCGTAATCCGCTGAAGCATGAACATCCAGTTGCGGAAATAGCCGTACTGGCGCGTGTTGAATTTGGCTGTAAACGCGATGTAAATGCCGTATACCGCGTGGAACAGCAATGGAAGGAAAATAATGAAAATTTCCAAAAAAATACGGAACGGCAAGTTTTCCATAAACGCAGCCGCCCGGTTAAACGCTTCCGGCCCGCGCGTCGCAAAATGGTTGACGACCAAGTGCTGCACTAAAAACACCCCAACGGGGATAACCCCGAGCAGCGAATGGAGCCGGCGATAATAAAACTCGCGATTCCCTGCCATTATGTAAACCCCCTTTAACGTAAGTAAAAATAAATTCCCCTCGTTACAGGATGGAAATAGAAACGCCTTCCATTTCCATCTTGCATTTGTCACATTCATTGTACTCCCACATTGTACAAGCGTCAAGAAAACATTGTCACAAAGTGTTCAAACATTCTCCGTTCACGTTTTTTGCAAGAAAGAGAGTGCATGCCGGCGGCTGTTTGGCTATAATGGGAAAATGGATAGAAAGAGGGGAACATGATGAGACAGCCATCATTGGAAAAACAGTACGAAACATTTCGATCAATTACCCAATCGGCGTTTGGCGCTGAGCTACTCCGCCATTCGCTTCTTCCCGAGCTGCTCGGCAAAAACGCCCCGTCCCTTTTATACTGGGCGGGCAGACATCTGGCGCGTCGCTATCCGCTTCGCGACTTGGAACAAATCGCCGCTTTTTTTGAGGAGGCCGGCTGGGGAACGCTGACGGCCGGCGAAGAACGGAACGACGAGCTGCCCATCGAGCTGTCCGGCTCTATCATCGCCGCTCGCTTTTCCTTGTACGGCAGCTGCTCGTTTCAGCTCGAAGCCGGATTTCTTGCCGAACAGATTGAGCAGCAAAAACGTCTTGTCACCGAAGCGGTTGAACTGCCGGCCAAGCGAGCCGGCCAGGCGCGCATTTTAGTCAAATGGGACCGGAAGCAGCCCATCGAGTAACGAAAGGGTGTCCCGGCTCGGCCGGACGCCCTTTCGTTTCCGTTTGCAGTTATTCATGCAGCTTCTCATAAATCTTCTCCGCCACCGCCCGCGGAATGTTCGCCTGTTGCAGCTCTTCCACCGTCGCCTCTTTCATCTTTTTCACCGAGCCGAAATAATTCAAGAGCGCTTTTTTCCGCTTTTTCCCAACACCTGGGATGTCATCAAGCACGGAATGGAACATCGTCTTCTGCCGCGCCTGGCGGTGGAACGTGACCGCAAACCGGTGCACTTCGTCTTGAATGCGCTGCAATAAATAAAACTCTTGGCTTTGCCGGTCAAGCGGCACGACCGTTGGCGGGTCGCCGGCCAAAAGCTCGGATGTGCGGTGTTTTTCGTCTTTCGCCAGCCCGGCCAGCGGCACATCGAGGCCAAGCTCGTTTTCCAATACATCCCGCACCGCCGACAAGTGGCCTTTACCGCCGTCGATGATGATCAAATCGGGAAGCGGCAATCCTTCTTTCAACACGCGCGTATAGCGGCGGCGCACGACTTCGCGCATCGTTTCATAATCGTTCGGTCCCGCCACTGTTTTTACCTTATATTTCCGGTATTCTTTTTTCGCTGGCTTGCCGTCAAGGAACACGACGAGCGCCGAGACCGGATCGGCCCCGTAAATGTTCGAGTTGTCAAACGCCTCGATGCGACGCGGCGCTGGAATGCCGAGGCGCTCTCCGAGACGCTCGATGGCTTTGATCGTCCGTTCTTCGTCCCGCTCGATGAAATAAAATTTTTCTTTCAGAGCAATGGCCGCGTTTTGGCTCGCCAGCTCCACAAGCTCTTTTTTCTTCCCTTTTTTCGGCTGGACGACGGCTACGCCGAGCAATTCACGGGCAAGCTCCCCGTCAATGTCGGACGGGAGGACGACTTCTTTTGGCTTCAAATGATGCGCTTTCGCATAAAACTGACCCAAAAATGTCAGCATTTCCTCATCCGGGTCTTGGTAAAGCGGAAAAATGGACACGTCGCGCTCGATCAGCTTTCCTTGGCGGAGGAAAAACACTTGCACGCACATCCAGCCCTTGTCGTACGCATAGCCGAATACATCGCGGTCGATGAAATCATTGAACATCATTTTTTGCTTTTCCATCGTCATCTCAATCGCCGCGATTTGGTCGCGGTATTCTTTCGCCCGCTCAAATTCGAGCGCTTCCGCCGCCTCGTGCATTTTCTCGGCCAACTCCCGCTTTACGTCTTCATAACCGCCGTTTAAAAAGCGGACGATTTGTTCAACCATCGCCTTATTTTGTTCGTCCGACACCGGGTTGACGCACGGGGCGAGGCATTGGCCCATATGGTAATACAAACAGGCGCGCGAAGGCAGCGTCGAACATTTGCGGAGCGGATACAAACGGTCGAGCAGCTTTTTCGTTTCGTTCGCCGCCTGCACGTTCGGATACGGGCCGAAATATTTGCCGCCGTCTTTTTTCACTTTGCGGGTGATGAGCAAGCGCGGATGTTGTTCCGCGGTGATTTTAATAAACGGGTAGCTTTTATCATCCTTGAGCATGACGTTGTATTTCGGATCATGCTTTTTGATCAAATTCATCTCCAAAATGAGCGCCTCGGCGTTTGACGAGGTGACGATGTATTCGAAATCGGCGATTTCCTCCACAAGCCGCTGCGTTTTGCCATCATGCGTCCCGGTAAAATACGAGCGGACGCGCGCCTTCAACGACTTCGCCTTGCCGACGTAAATGACCGTTCCGTGTTTGTCTTTCATTAAATAGCAGCCCGGCTGTTCCGGGAGCACGGACAGCTTTTCCTTCAGCCGGTCGTTCATGGCCATCCCCTCACTCTCCGTCCACCCATTCATACAGTGTAATCGTTCCATACACCGGGTCGGCAAGCGGACTGGAACGATACGTTTTCACTTTGCGCACATGGCGGGAAATATCGATCCCTTGAGCCTCGAACCCTTGGACAACGTGATTGGTCATATATATCATAGCATGGCGGTAGTTTTCTTTGTCTTGCAAAAAGAAGGAAAAATGGAGCACGTCTTTATGTGGAAAGGGCACGTTCAAATAGTCTAGGACGCGCGTCTCTTCCCACGTATATACCACAAACGGCTGCGGCTTGTCACGCAAATCGTCGGCAAGCTGATACACTGCCGGGGGCGTCTTTGCCTGCTCGTGCAGCAGCCCGATGCCGATTGCAGACTGCAGCAGCACAACCGCCGCTGCCAGCGCTAATCTCCATGCCTTCGGCGCAGCCAAAAAGCGGCCCCACACATAAAACAGCGCAAAATGAACCAACGGAAGAAGGTGGCGCGGCTTGTCAATATTTTGTCCAAACAGCGCCCAGACAGCATACAGCAACGCGGAAACGACAAGCGCACGCGGCAGCTGAAACCGCCCCGTGCGCCAGGCGATGGCACCGATTGCCGCATAGGCGGACAGCAATGAAACGTGCTGGCTGGCGATGCCGGTCCAAACAAAGTTGTGGACGACAAAGCGGTACAATCGCTCAGAAAACGGCAGCGGGCTCGTTGCCGCCGTTCCGCCCCATTCGCTGAAATGACCGGCAACAAACGCCCAACCAAGCTTGAAAAACGGCCAAAGGCCGCCTTCCGTCGCCGCGACCGCCGCCACCCAAACAAATTGAAAGGCGGCCGCCGCCAACAGCAATGCCGCCACGCGGCCGAGGCGGCGGTGCGTTTTCCAGTCTTCATGCCAAAGGATCAACAACGCGGCAGCAAACGGGGCATAAGACAAACGGATGCCCATGAGGATGCTAAACAACGCGGACGGCCAAAGCTGCGCCATCCATGTTGTTCGCCGCCGCGCCCATTCCACCGCCCATATGTACCACCAAAGCACGCCAAGCGCCGCGCCGTCCGACATCGGTCTGGCGGCGGCAAGGAGCACGTAGCTTGAAGAAAGCACCGAAAGCGCCGCCCATAGCGCCGCTGAGCGCGGCATATGGCGAGCGAGCAGCCAAACGATGGGAAAGACAGCGGAATACAACACAAGCACGTTCAAAATCGAAAGCGCTTTGGCTGGATTAGCGATTGCGGCATGAACAGCCATCCCTCCCAAAACGAAATATGGATAACCTGGAAAATGCGGCTGCATCGCCAACAAATCATAGCGCTCCAGCGCCCGCGCAAAGTCAACTTCGTCCCACGAGGCCGCGTACGGGCTGGCGTAACGCAGGCCGGCCCCCAACAAAACAGCAGCCAAGCCGATGCTGAAGCCAAGCCAAACGCGGTCAAGAAACGGTCGTTTCATCGCATCCCCCCTAAAGGGCTGGTGATTTAATACAAAATACTGCTATTCCCATCTGTTTCTCAATTAGATAAACCTTGCGAAATCAACCTTCTTTTTTGGGGCGAAATGCCACTGATTTACTGGTGGCCGCGGTTTTTCACCAGCCTTCTAAAGAAAAAGTACAAGGCATCCGCGCCTTGTACCTTACATCACCCGTTTTGTCTGTTCCTCCAATGCCGCCGATGGTTGCTCCTGTTTGCCGCTTTGTTGCCCATGGCGGCTCGTCACGAGCAAGTAAATCACGACAAAATAACCGATATAGGCGATCATTTCCTCGAGCGACGGCATTGATGAATAGCCAAACAACGCTTTTAAAAAGACGCCGACTTCTCCGGAAAAGACAGGGGCGACGCCATGGTCGCGCACGTAATGTTCGTAATCGATCGGATGTTCCGGAAGCAGCCACGTCAAATCGTATACATGCGGCATGACGCTGCCGATGAGGCCGATATCTTGCATCATCGAAATGGCTTGCACGAGCAGTCCAGCGGCAATTAGGACGATAAACGCGCCGGTGACTTTAAAAAACGTCTTCAACGGAATGCGCATCGTCCCTTTAAAGAAGAAGTAGCTGACGAAAGCAGCAATGGCAACCCCAGTTGCCGCTCCCCATCCTTGCATCGCCGCTCCGATGTTGCCGTGCGTAATCGCAGCGAAGAAGAAGACCGTTTCCACTCCTTCACGCAACACGACCAAAAACGAGTGAATGACCATGCCGACGACATTGCCGGCGGTGACAAACTGATCCATTTTCCCTTCCAAGCTTTTTTTCATGTCCCGGCTGTGTTCGGCCATCCAAAACACCATTTGCGTCAACAGCAGCGTGGAAACGACCATGATGCCGATCTTTAAATATATCTCGCTTCCCATTGCCGCAAAACCGGTAAAGACAAGCTGAAACAACATGGCGACACCGACGCTCGCCGCCACAGCGAGAGCGGCGCCAAGCCATACGTATTTCGTGTATTCGCGGTGACCGACCCGTTTCAAATACGAGGTGATGATGCCAACGATCAGCAGCGCTTCCAGTGCTTCGCGAAACGTAATGAGCAGCGCTTGAACTTCCATGCCCCCGCCTCCCCTTCACATGTAAACTAAGCCCGTTTCCGACGTCGCACATAAATCAAGGCAGTGCCAATGATGATCGCAACGATGATAATGAGAGGAATCCAGTTTTTTGGTTTCGACAAATCCGTCCATTCCTTTTTTTTCACTTCATCCGGTTTTTCTGTAGCACTGTCCGAAAAATGGCCAACTTCTAAGCTTTTCAAACCGAATTGTTGTTGCAGCACGGTTAAAATAGTCTCTTTGCTTTTTTTAAACGCATTGATGTCCGATTTTTTCTCGCCGACGCCAAATAACCCCGGGTTGCCAAGCGACTGCAGAGCCTTGTCAAACTCGGTGCGCAGCTGTTTGTCAAGCGCAGGGTCTTTCCCTTGGATGATTGGCGACAGCGCCTCATACGTCGCAAACGCCTTCGCCAACAGCCGCTTGCTCGTGTCGTACTGATCAAAGTTCGCCTCAATATTGTCCAAACGTCGGGCGATATTGAGCACTAAAATTTTTTCCATATCTTTGATCACCGCCTGGCGGTCCTTCGCTTCGATGGCTGCAAGCACGGCCTTGGACGGCTCAGGTCCCATATGCATGTCGATTTCTTCTTTTATGGTTCCGAAAATTTCCTTCGCTGCGGCAAAGTTCGGCGGCTGCTCGTTCAACTTTTCTTTCATCTCTTTATACGCCTCAGCAACCGCTTCTTTGTTCGGATCTCCATACGAATAGGCGAACGCTTTCAGCGGAATGAGATTGAGAATAATGATCACTGCTATGTAAAAAAAGAAACGGGATGTTTTCACGTTTCTGATCCCCCTCCATCAAGATCAATGATAATCATTATCACCATCATTGTCAATATTGGAAAAATGGCCGGCGGCCCAAGGCGGCCGCCTCACGAACAATGGCGCTCCCGCTCCAAAGAAAGCACATGCGCTTTGGGGTCAATGACCGCTTTTGTTACCGGGCGGCGCATTTCCTTCCAGATGGCCGGGATGACCGCGGTCATATAGGCGGTGAACTTGATGAACGAACGGCCGGTCGTCCGCACTTGGTAGCGGATCGGCACTTCCTTTAGTCGAAACCCTTTGCGCACTAAGTTGAGCGTCAACACTTGGGCGTAATTGTAATCGTGGATGATTTCCGCCTCTTCCATCGCTTGGCGGGAAAACGCGCGCATCCCCGACTGCCCGTCATACAACCGCTGGCCGAGCAGGAGCGACTGCAGCCACGTAAAGGCATAGTTGCCGAGGCGGCGGTGCCATTTCATGCCGCGAATCGTGCCAAGAAAGCGCGAGCCGATCGTATAGTCGGCCTCACCGGCGAAAATCGGCGCCAAAAGGTCAGGAATTTGTTCCGGCGGATATTCGTTGTCAGCATCGATCATCACGCCGATATCCGCGCCAAGACGGACACACTCTTCAAGCCCTCGCCGCACCGCCGCCCCGAGGCCGCGGTTTTCCGGCCAGCGGCAAATGTAGTCCGCTCCCGCTTCTTGCGCCGCTTCAGCAGTCCGGTCGGTTGACCCGTCATCAATGACCAAGACGCTGACCTCTACATCGGGATGGAAATGACGCGGAATGCGGCGAATCACTTCCCCAATCGCTTCTTCTTCATTGTGCGCCGGCAAAAAGACGATGACGCGCTGCTTCTTCATCGCTCTCCTCCTTTCTTTCGCATCGCTTCGATCAAAACCGGACCGCGGCTATGGCTCGGATACGGAGCGCCAAGCAAATAGGCGATCGTCGGCGCCAGCGAAACGAGGCTTTTTTTCTCATCGACTCGTTTTCCTGCTTCAATCGCCGGGCCGTATAAAAAAAACGGCACATACCGCTCCCCTTCATCGAGGTGGCCGTGGCCGCCGATGCCATCCGCTTGGCCATGGTCGGCGCAGACAATCAATGTCGCGCGCTCGAGCTCGCCCCGTTCCTCAAGCCAGCCGACAAACTCTGCGATCAACGCGTCGGCTTCTTCAATTTTTTCGATATACTCGTCATACAGCACACCGCGGCTATGGCCGGTCTGATCGGTGGCGATCAACTGTACGACAAGCAAATCCGGGTTTTGTTCCTCGACGATGCGTTTCGCCCGCTCGATGATATAACGGTCGGCGAGGTCGTTCGGCATGACGGCCGTCACCGTTTCGACATCGTCGCCGAACGAATCGACCAAATGAGCGATGCCAAGCAAGCGGCCGGTTTTTCCGATTTTCCGGAGCGAATCGAAAATCGTCTCCACTTTCGCCCCAAGCTTCCATACCATATTGGACCGGATTCCGTGCTCAAACGGATACGTCCCCGTCAGCATCGAGGTGAAGCAAACGACCGTGCGCGCCGGATAGACGGTTTCCATTTGCGCAAATTCCGTCCCTTGAGCGCGCAACCGTTTCAAAAACGGGGCGTTGGCCGCTTCAAACCGGTCTTTGCGCATGCCATCAATCACGATGACATACACTTTGTCACTGATCGGCACGGTTGGACTCGGCACATTGTTCGTATAAGTCGGAATGATCTCCGGCTGCCAGTCGAACAAATTCCGATGCAAAATCCATGAAAACAGCCACACCCCAGCGGCAAACAGCCAAAGCGCCCCGCACAGCGGCGCCAAAGCCGCTCCTTGATCGATCTGCTGCGAAGCGTATTCCCATACGGACAAAAGAAGAAAACATTTTGGCAGCTGCTCTTGGGCGTTGCCGCTCGTCGAATCGCTGTTTTTCAGCACCAGCTTCCAAAAGCGGGTGAAATTCCACCACGACGTGCCGATGCGCAAATGGTAATACAGCGTCCCCCAAAAAAAGACGGTAAAGAAAAAGTAAAGCCCCGACGCCAACAACAACAACGACGCATCAGCGAACGACCAAACGATGAGAAACACGACATAAGGGATCCATAAATAATTGCGCAAAAACAGCGGATAATCATAGACATAGTAGAGGACAAACAGCGGCAGCGCCGCCGCCAGACCAAGCATCCATCCCCATGAGCCGCCCATCCAATCAGCGGCATGGTAGATCGTCATCGTTCCCGCGACAAAAATCGGCGTAAACGGCTTCCCTTCATTCAGCAAATTCCAGCAGCGCGCCGCGATTTTTTCGAATCGTGATGCTTGTTTCATCGCTTCTCCCTTTCCTTTTTCCATACACCCCGCACCATCTGCCAGTCGGACCGCCAAAACCACAATACCGCGGCACCAGCGGCGTAAGAAAACAAAAACTTAAACGCATGGGTCAACACTGCCGCCGCATATGCTTTCTCCCACGGTGCGCCGAGCCGGGTCAACGCAAACGCCATCACCGCCTCGTATGTTCCGATCCCGCCGGGGGCGACTTGGGCGATCTGGCCGGAAACGGTCGCGCTGTTTGCCCACACCGCCTGTCCAAAGGAAAGCGGGATGCCGACCGCTTTCGCGATCACGCCAATGACGGCCGCTTCACACAACCAGCTCGCCGCCACCGCCCCGACCATCGCCGCGCCGCTCCAGCCGTGAAATACGCTCCGCCATCGCCGCCATAACCGATCGAGGCGGAGCGGACGGCGAAACACGATCACGGTCAGCACGAACCCGGCCGCAACGGCCGCTGCCAAGAGAGAAATGCGGGGAATGTAATGCATATACACATACATCCCAATGACAGTCAATCCACCAAGCACCGCCATATCAAGGAGCCGCATCACCGCCACCGATCCAATGGCCTCGCTGGCTGAAACACCGGGCTGGCGGGCAAGCAAAGCCATACGCACAGCATCACCGATTTTCACTGGGGCTAGATGGTTAACAAACAAACTAAGCAGCACGGCACGCCAATAAACAGAGAAGGCGATTGGCTTTCCAACATATCGCTTCCACGCCCACGCCCGCAACCAAAACGACAAGCCATATACGAAAGCAGCGGCAGCCATCTCGATCGGGCGGCTGACTATCCTGGATAGATGATGGAGCATCTGCCGGCCGTCAAAGCAGCGGTATGTCAACCAAGCGGAAAAGAAAAGAAGCGCGAGCCCAGCTGCTTGCAACGCCGCTTTAGCCGCCGGTTTACCGCTCATATTCGCGCGCCCACGCCACCGTGCGGGCGAGCCCTTCGGCAAACGCCACCTTCGGCTTGTAACCAAACGCCCGCTCCGCCTTCGTGATGTCCGCCCATGTCGCTTTCACATCGCCTTTCCGCTCCGGCGCGTGCACGATTTTCAGATCGGGAAAGTGCTTCCGCAACTCAGCGAGCAGCTGCTCCATGGTGACGGGCGCCCCGGCGCCCAAGTTGAACACTTCGCTTCGCCCGCCGCTGCGGTGAAGTGCTGCGATCATGCCCTCCACAATATCATCGATGTACGTATAATCGCGCGCCGTCCCCTTGCCATACACGACAATCTCCTCGCCCGCCAGCAATCGGCGCAAAAACGTGCCGATCGCCATATCCGGACGACCCCACGGCCCGTAAACGGTGAAATAGCGGAAAATCGTCATTTGGTAGCTATACAAATGGGCATAGGCATGACAAAACGATTCCGCTCCGTATTTCGCCGCCGCATACGGCGACACGACGCGGCCGTCAGCCATCTCTTCCCGGAGCGGCACATTGCCTCGGTCGCCGTACACCGATGACGATGAGGCAAACAGCACGTGCGCCGCACCCGCTTCCCCCGCCGCCGCCAACACATTGACCGTCGCTTTGATGTCATAATCGATATACGCGAGCGGCTCCTCGAGGGAATACGGCACGCCCGGCAGCGCCGCCAAATGGTAGACGACATCGGGGCGAAACTCGACCAGCCACCTTTTCGTTCGCTCCCCATCAAGCAAATCCAAGCGGACAAGCGGCACCCGGCCGCCGGTGAGCGTCTGAAACTGCCGCTCTTTCCGTTCAGCAGAATAATATGGATGAAAACAATCCACTGCAGCCACGTCATATCCGAGTCCGCTTAACCGGGCGGCTAGATGACTGCCAATAAATCCGGCTCCTCCGGTCACCACCACTTTCATCGCCTTCACCTCATCATCGAATTCCATTGTCCATTAGCATCTTACCATAAACCGTCGGGGAACGTCGTGGCCAATCGGCAAAAACCAAATGTTTTCATTTCCCGCCTTGGCTCGGTGAGGCAAGCGGCAGCCCAGCCATCGCTGCCTTCGCCCCGGATGGACGCCTGCAAAAAAAGGGCGCCGCGCCGGACACCCTTGCTGATCATTTAGTTCGCTTTCTGGATCACTTGCTGAAGCGCAGCCTCGATTTGCGGCAGCCATTTGTCACCCTCAGCTTTGTTTTTTGCCTTTGCCGCCTCTAGGTAGCGTGTCGCCTGTTCGTTCAAGTCGGTGTATGCTTTGTCGCCAAGCAGCGTTTTGATATCCTGTTCGATCATGTTAATAAAGAGCGCGCCTTCTAAGGCGGTGATCACCGACTTGTCTTGCCCCCAATTTTCTTTGCTTTCTTTATATTCATGAAGCGCCACTTTCGCCCATCCGCGCACGAACGCATGGTTCACCGCTTTCGGATCGAGCGTTTTGACATCGGTTTGCAGGTCAAACTGTTTCAAAATGTAGTCCGCCTCCTCCGCGGCATGCCGTTTCATATACGGATAGACGGACTGATAAAACGCCCAGCCTTCCGCCTGCTCCACTTTGGCTTCTTCGGCGTTTTCCTTGGCCGCAGCCGCCGCCTTCGCCGCATAGCCGTGCGGCAGCGCTCCGCTCGCTAAATAGAATGTTTTCATCAATGTTTTGTCCACGACTTGCTTACCGAGGGCAAATGAGAGCGCATCATCGTTTTGGATCGCTTGCTCCATTTGGGCAAACGCCCCGTTGATCGCGTCAACCAACTTCGTTCCGTAAGCCGCATCGCGCTTTTCCACGGTCGACTGCAAAATCGCGTAAAAGGTTTTGGCTTCCTCAAGCTCTTCCTTTACTTCTTCCTTATTGGCCCAATGTTCTTCTGCTTCGGTAAACTCATGCTTGATCGTCGTGTAAAACACTTTTTGCATCAGCTTGTCAAAAATTTGCTTGACAACCAACGGCTCAAGCGACCCGTCTTTGCCGGCGGCCAGTGCGTTGGTAATATGTTGGTCAAGCGTATCTTCAAATTCCGCGTCACGTTTTTGTACAAGCGGCTGCAACTTTTCTTTGTAGATGCTCTCCACTTTGCCGAAGTCGACCGCCCCGCCTTGCTTCGCCTTCTCAAGCTCCGCGAGCGCTTCGCTGAACGCTCCCGCATAATCGACTTCCGCTTCTTCCTTCTCGTTCTCCGTCTTCTCTTCCTCTTTCGGCTTTTCTTGTTTTTTCACAGCCGTTTGGTTGCTGCTTTCTTTTTCTGTTCCCGCCGTCTGTTTGCTCTGGCCGCACGCGCCAAGCGCCAACGCTGCGGCGGCCAACAAGGCCAGCCACTTCCATTTTAATGACATTATGTATCCCCCCGTTCACACATCCAAAAATGATAATCAATATCAATACAATAAGATTATAAGAGAAAATGAATTTCAAAGTCAATCAAAAATAAAAAAGGATGGATGCTCTTTTGCAGCGCATCCCCCTTTTTTAGAACCGATCACACCTTAATCACATTTGGAAAAAACTCGTGACCCACTACCTCGCCGCGAATGGAAGAAGAAGGAACATCCAATGACAACAACGGGAATAACAATTCCGCCACGCGATACGCCTCTTCCAAATGCGGATAACCTGATAAAATGAAGTAACGGATGCCGAGTTGCTCGTATTCACGGAGACGTTCAGCCACTGTTTCCGGATCACCGACAAGCGCGGTGCCCGCGCCGCCGCGAACGAGCCCAATCCCCGCCCAAAGGTTTGGGCTGATCTCCAACGACTCTTTCCTCCCCCTGTGCAGCTCGCGCATCCGTTGCTGCCCGACAGAGTCATAACGGGAAAACACCCGCTGCGCCTCTTCAATCGTCCGGTCATCTACATACTGAATCAATCGCTCTGCCGCTTCCCACGCTTCTTTTTCTGTTTCGCGAACAATGATGTGGAGACGAATGCCAAATTCGATTTCTCTCCCTTCTTGGCGAGCGAGTTCCCTTACCCGTTCTATTTTTTCTTTCACCTGTCTAGGCGGCTCCCCCCAAGTCAAGTAGACGTCCGCATGGCGGGCGGCAACCTGTTGGCCGGCATCCGACGATCCGCCGAAAAAGAGGCGCGGATACGGTTTTTGCACAGCCGGGAACAACAATTTCGCCCCTTTGACTGACACGTGCTTTCCTGCAAACGTCACTTCTTCTCCTTCCAGCAATCGGCGCCAAATCGTCAAAAACTCGTCCGTCGCTTCATACCGTTCGTCATGCGACAAAAACAGCCCATCCCCCGCCAACTCAACGGAGTCGCCGCCGGTGACGACATTTACAAGCAGCCGGCCATCGGAAATGCGATCGAACGTGGAGGCCATGCGCGCCGCCAATGTTGGCGTCATCAATCCTGGGCGAACAGCGACAAGAAAACGCAATCGCCTCGTTTCCGCTGCCAGCGCTGCCGCCAACAGCCATGGATCTTCGCACGATTTCCCCGTTGGAATGAGCACCCCTTCGTATCCCAATCGATCAGCCGCTTGGGCCACTTGTTTGAAATAGCTGTATTCCGGCGAGCGGCCGCCTTTTGCCGTCCCTAGATACCGTCCGTCGCCATGAGAAGGAATAAACCAAAGGACTTTCATATTGTTTTCCTCCTTTTCTCACCGATGGAAACTGAAGCGATCTCTCTCTCCTCCGGCTTTGTGCCTAAAATGCGACGCAAAATCGTATCCACCAAATCGGCGAACGCCGCATCGCCGCGCTGGCGCGGCCGCGGCAGACGCACAGGCACATCAAGTGTGCACACCCCGTCTTCGATGAGGATTACTCGATCCGCCAGCATCACCGCTTCATCAACATCGTGCGTAACAAGCAAAGCCGTAAACTTCTGTTCAAGCCAAAGCCGTTCAATGAGACGCTGCATGTCAATCCGAGTGAGCGCATCAAGAGCTCCAAGCGGTTCATCGAGCAACAGTAGCTGCGGATGGCTGATGAGGGCGCGGGCAAGGGCCACGCGCTGGCGCTGTCCTCCTGACAGCACGGTCGGCCAATCGTCCGCACGGTCAGCCAGCCCCACTTGCTCGAGCACCTCCAGCGCTTTCGGCTCCCATTCCCCTTTCAATCCGAGCCCGACGTTATCCATGACGCGCCGCCACGGCAGCAAGCGGGCGTCCTGAAACATGACACGTGCCTTCTCATTGAGCCCACGCAGCTCCTCCCCATCCACCAGGATCCGGCCGGACGTCGGCTCCTCCAATCCGGCGGCCAAGCGCAACAGAGTGCTTTTGCCGCATCCGCTGCGGCCAATGATGGCGACAAACTCTCCCCTCTTCACCACCAAATTGACGCGGCGCAACGCGTGTTTGTCCCCAAACTGTTTTCCCACTTGTTCCAAAATCAACTCCGCCCCTCGTCCCGGTCCCATTCATTGATCCTCCTTCCAACATTCGTTTCCAAGCCTTATGGACATTTGTTGAAGCGCTTGACATTGTTTGGCGATTTTCATATATGCTGATAATTGACGTTCCAACGAAGCCATCTTTTTTCTAGAAAACGGGCGATGCTGTCGGCCAGCTTGCCGAACAGCGCGTAAAGCAAAATGCTGAAAACAACGACATCGGTCTGCATAAACTCGCGCGCATTCATGGCCAAATATCCAATGCCGCGGTCGGCCGCGATCGTTTCCGCGACGATGAGCGTCAACCACATAATGCCAAGGGCATAGCGCAATCCAACTAAAATCGAAGGCAACGCACCAGGCAGCCAAATGCGCCAAAACAGCTGCCATGGTCCAAGCCCATAGACGCGCCCCATTTCCAGCAAGCCGGCGTCGACATTGCGGATGCCGTGCAAGGTGTTGACATACATCGGGAACAGCACGCCTAACGCGACAAGAAACACTTTCGCCTCCTCTCCAATGCCAAACCATAAGATAACGAGCGGGATCAATGCTAAATGCGGAATATTGCGAATCATTTGGATCGATGTGTCCAACAATCGCTCAGCCGGACGAAACACTCCATTGAGCAAGCCGAGAAGAAATCCGATCGATCCGCCGATGGCAAAGCCAGTCAGCGCTCTCCAAAAACTGACGGACAAATGTTTCCATAATTCTCCGTTCGAAGCAAGATTCCACGCCGCAACAATCACATCAGTCGGCGCCGGCAGCACTCGCGAAGACAGCCAACCAGCTGCTGCTGCCGCTTGCCATGCAGCGAGTAGACCGATCGGCAACGCCCACGGCACAGCCTTCCCCCCAGCCCATCCCGTCCACCTTGATAATTTCACTTCATTTCCACTCCTTTCCATCGATTCTCGTCCAAAAGTTGTCTGCCCTTTCAGCCTGTTGGATGACGCATTCGAACCTAACCACGATCATGTTGTCAAGGAGGCAGACCGGCTTTCTATCATACATTCAGCCTCTCATCACTCTTGTGCGCATTTCTTCATTTCCCCTCACGCCAAACCGCCTCTTTCACGTCTATTTTCTTTGGCAGCAGCCCTAACTGAAAAAACTGGTCGGCGATTTGCTGCTGTTGAGCCACGACTTCATCGGTGACCGGCTCAATGTTGTATGTGCGCCGTTTGGCTGCCGTCTCCAGCGCCTGTTCATCAATGCCGAGCTCCGGAGCCAAAAACGCGGCTACTCCTTTCGGATCATTGCTTGCCCAGCGATCGACCTTCTTCAGCTCTTCCAAAATGATGTTGACAACATCCGCATGCTTTTCCGCAAACGATCGAGAAGCAAAGAAAAACTCCCGGTTGACTACTAATCCTTGCCCGTCTGCTATGACACGCGCTTTTCCGCCTTGCTCCGCCGCGGCGTAGAACGGATCCCAAATGACCCACGCATCGACGCTTCCTTGCTCAAAAGCAGCGCGCGCGTCTGCGGGAGGCAAATAAACGGGCTGGATGTCCGAAAGTTTCAATCCTGCTTTTTCCAACGCCTGGACAAGCAAATAGTGAACGTTCGATCCTTTGTTCAACGCCACTTTTTTCCCTTTCAAGTCCGCGATCGTGCGAATTGGCGAATTTTTGGGGACTAAAATCGCTTCAGCAGCCGGATTCGGCGGCGTGGTCGCCACGTATAAAAGCGGTGTTCCAGCTGCTTGGGCAAATACAGGCGGCGCTTCACCTGTATGGCCAAAATCCAAGCTGCCCGCGTTCATCGCCTCAAGCAGTTGGGGCCCACCGGGAAACAGCGACCATTGCACCGTATACCCCAACTTTTTCAATCGTTTTTCCAAATCCCCGCGCGCTTTTAGCATATTGAGCGTGCCATATTTTTGATAGCCGATCCGAATGGCCTCGCTTGCTTCCCCTTTTTGCGACGAAGCAGATCCTTTGTCTTCCTTCCCGCTATGTGCGTCGCATCCGGAGCCCATCCATAACAAAAAGACGATGGCCAGCATCCATAGTGCTTTCTTCTGTTTTAACCATTGATCCATCATTGTCCCTCCTCGTTTTCCTCATCTAATTCGCAACGGAATAAAGCGAAGCGGCATCACCTCCCAAAAAATAAACTATAACTATAGAAAAACTATGAATAAAAAATGTATAATACCTATATAACCGATATGAATTGTTGGTTATTAATATAAAGAAAATGCTTCCTGTTGTCAATCATTTTTTGAGGCCATCAAAAAAAATCCAGAGGTCCCTCCCTCTGGATTTTTGGTCATCGACATTACGCATGCTTGCTCACAAACTCCACAAGCGCCTCTTTCGGCTGATAGCCGATCGCTTTGTCGACAAGTTGGCCATCTTTGAACAGAAGCAGCGTCGGGATGCTCATGACGCCGAACTTCGACGCTGTTTCTTGGTTTTCATCGACATTCACTTTGACGATTTTCACTTTGTCGCCCATTTCGCGGTCAAGCTCTTCCAGCACCGGAGCGATCATGCGGCACGGTCCGCACCATGGCGCCCAAAAGTCAACGAGCGTGAGGCCGTCTTTCGTTTCTGCGGCGAACGTTTGGTCAGTGGCGTTGACAATCGCCATATGGATTCCCTCCCATCTTCTTGAATGCTGCAAGCAAAGTATACCATGGAATGCATGTCGGCGCGAATGTTTTGCTTCGTTTCTACTATTCGCTTTTGCCGCGGAATTTATCCGTCAAAAAACGGACGGCTGCAGCCGCCCGTGTTGTTCATTACGAATGCACTTTCAGTTTTTTGAACTCTTCGGTGAGGAGCGGAACGACTTCGAACAAATCGCCGACAATGCCGTAGTCCGCGACTTTAAAGATGTTGGCTTCCGGGTCTTTGTTAATGGCGACGATGACTTTCGAGTTGGACATCCCCGCTAAATGCTGGATGGCGCCTGAGATGCCGCAGGCGATGTAAAGGTCCGGCGTGACGACTTTTCCCGTTTGCCCGATTTGCAGCGAGTAGTCGCAATAGCCGGCATCGCACGCCCCGCGCGAAGCGCCGACCGCGCCGCCCAACACTTCGGCGAGCTCTTGGAGCGGCTTAAAGCCTTCGGCGCTTTTGACGCCGCGGCCGCCGGCGACGATCACTTTCGCCTCCGTCAAGTCGACGCCTTCCGCCGTTTTGCGGACGACCTCTTTGACAATCGCGCGCAAGTCTTTGATCTCGACGGCGAGCGCTTCCACGCTGCCTGAGCGCGACTCGTCGCGCTCAAGCGGCGCGATGTTGTTCGGACGCACGGTCGCGAAGATGATGCCATCGGTGACGATTTTCTTTTCAAACGCTTTTCCGGAGTAGATCGGACGCGTGAAAACGATGTTGCCGCCCGCCTCTTCGACGGCGATGACGTCGGACACAAGGCCGGCGTCGAGCTTGATGGCCAATTTCGGCGACAAGTCTTTGCCAAGCGCCGTATGGCCGAAGACGATGCCTTCCGGCTGCTCTTTGTCAATCACGGCTTTTAACGCTTGCGAATAGCCATCTGATGTATAAAATTTCAAATTCGGATGTTCGATGACGACGACGCGGTCCGCACCGCGGTAAATGAGTTCGTTCGCATGCGCCTGCACTTGGTCGCCGACGAGCACCGAGACGACTTCCCCGCCTTCGGCGATCGTTTTGGCGGCCGCAATAGCCTCAAACGAAACGTTCCGCAGCGATCCGTCCCGCACTTCTGCTAAGGTCAATACTTTACGTGCCATGTTTCAGTCCCCCTATCCTTTGATTCCCCGTTGTGCTTCATCCGAACGCCGACAGCGGTTTCCGCTTATACCACTTTCGCTTCGGAGCGGAGCAGCTGAACGAGTTCCTTCACTTGATCGGCGATCTCGCCTTGCAAAATTTTGCCCGCTTCGCGCTTCGGCGGCAAGAACACTTCAATCGTTTTCGTCTTCGCTTCAACATCGTCTTCGTCGAGGTCCAAATCGTCAAGCTCTAGCTCTTCAAGCGGTTTCTTTTTCGCTTTCATGATCCCCGGCAGCGACGGATAGCGCGGTTCGTTCAAGCCTTGTTGAGCGGTGACAAGGAGCGGCAGCGACGTTTCGATGATTTCCTCATCCCCTTCGACATCGCGCACGACCGTCACGTTGCCGCCGTCGGCAATGTCGAGCTTTGTGATCGTCGTTACATACGGAATGCCAAGCAGTTCGGCGACGCGCGGGCCGACTTGGCCGGAGCCGCCGTCAATGGCGACGTTGCCGGCTAAAATCAAGTCCGGGTTTTTGTCTTTTAAGTATTCAGCGAGCACTTTCGCCGTCGTATATTGGTCTTGTTCTTCGACATCATCGTCAATGTTGATGAGCACCGCTTTGTCGCAACCCATGGCGAGCGCTGTGCGGAGTTCTTTTTCCGCCTCTTCGCTGCCGACGGTGACGACCGTCACTTCGCCGCCGTGTTTGTCGCGCACTTGAATCGCTTCTTCAATGGCGTATTCGTCGTACGGATTGATGATGAATTCTGCCCCTTCCTCGTTAATCTTGCCGTTGACGATGGAGATTTTTTCTTCCGTGTCAAACGTGCGTTTCATTAACACAAAAATGTTCATGTCGTTCCCTCCTCGGTTTGATTGAACATTGTTTCATGTTCCAACATTCAGATATTGACAAAGATTATTTCCCTTTAAAGACGGGCGGCCGTTTTTCCAAAAACGCCTGCACGCCTTCTTTTGCATCCTCGGATCCAAACACGCGGCCAAACCATTCCGCTTCCTCGCGCACGGCCTCGGCAAACGATTTTTCCTTCGCGGCGTTGAGCAGTTCAATCGTCGCACGGACGGAAAGCGGACTTTTGGCGGCGATCTTTTTCGCCAGCGCTTTGGCCTCGTCAAGAAGCCGCTCTTCCGGCACCGCCTTGTTGGCAAGCCCCCATTGCACAGCCTCTGCGCCGGTAATCGGCTCGCTCGTCCACATCATTTCGGCTGCCTTGCCAAAGCCGACGTAGCGCACAAGCCGCTGCGTGCCGGCAAATCCGGGGATGATGCCGAGCTGCAGCTCCGGCAGGCCGAGTTTAGCGTTTTCCGCCACGATGCGGATATGGCAGCTCATGGCCAACTCCAATCCACCGCCAAGCGCCGCGCCGTGAATGGCAGCGATGACCGGTTTGGAAAAGCGTTCGATCCGCTCCATCACGAGCTGGCCGTTGCGCGACAAGCCGGATGCCTCCTCGACGGAAGCGATGGACGTGAATTCTTTAATATCGGCGCCGGCTGAGAAAAACCGCCCCTCGCCATGAAGCAACACGACGCGCACGTCCGGGTCGGTCTCAAGCTCGTCCAACACGGTTGAAAGCTCTTTCAAAACAGCGGATGCAAGAGCGTTCGCCGGCGGCCGCGAAAACGTCACGACGGCGACGAACTCCTCTTTCGCTACGCGAAAAAAATTCATGAAGCCTCTCCCCTTTCTGCCTTTCCTAACGTCCGGCGGCGCACCCTTTGACGAGCAGTTCGTACACCGGATCGGCGAGGGCGGCCAAGTCATACTTTTGCTCGTTCATCACCCACGTCGTCACCGTTTCATCCAGGGTGCCAAAGATCATTTGCCGAGTGAGCCGGACGTCTAAATCTTGGCGAAACTCCCCTTTTTCCATCCCCTCCATGATGATGCGGTCGATGAGCCGCAAATATCCTTTCAGCACCTCATTGATGCGATGGCGCAGCTCTTTGTTCGACTGGCGCAGCTCAAGCTGCGTCACGACCGCCATATGCGGATCAGCGGCGAGGGCGGAAAAATGAGTTTTCACCAATACATACAATTTCTCTAGGGGGCTTGAAATTCCTTCTGTCTCTTGTTCAATTTTCTCGATGAACGCCCCCATCTTTTCCTGAAAAAGCGAAATTAAAATATCCTCTTTGTTTTTAAAATAAAGATAGATCGTGCCGTCGGCGACACCGGCCTGCTTGGCGATTTTCGACACCTGTGCTTGATGGTAGCCGTGCTCGGCGATGACGACGACGGCCGCGTCAATGATTTGCTTAAATTTCGGCTTTTCCCTCCGCAATATGGATTCTCCTTTTCTCATCTCACTTTCCATCCGCCAAATGAATGAACCATCATTCATATTTTCATTTTACGGGCAATTCTGCCGATTTGTCAAGCTTCTTTTTCTCCTCTTCCACCAACACGCGGCGCAAAATTTTGCCGACCGCCGTCTTCGGCAATTCGCTGCGGAACTCGTAGATGCGCGGCACTTTGTAAGCAGCCAGGCGCTGGCGCATAAAGGCGTCAAGCTCCTGTTCGCTGCACATCTCCCCCGGCTTTAACACGACGAACGCTTTCACCGTCTCGCCGCGGTACGGATCGGGAACGCCGATCACGGCCGCTTCCTGCACTTTCGGGTGCTCGTACAGCGCTTCTTCGACTTCGCGCGGGTAAATGTTGTAACCGCCGGCGATAATGACATCTTTCTTGCGGTCGACGATATAAAAATACCCACGCTCATCCATATAGCCAATGTCGCCGGTGTACAGCCATCCGTCGCGCAGCACTTGCTCAGTCTCCTCCGGCTGGTTCCAGTAGCCTTTCATCACTTGCGGCCCGCGCACGACGAGTTCTCCACGCTCGCCGGGCTTTGCTTCCTCACCCGTTTCCAAGGAAACGATTTTCGCGTCCGTATCCGGCCACGGAACACCGATGCTTCCTTTCACCCGCTCCCCGTCCCAAAGGAAGTTGCTATGGGTGACAGGGGATGCCTCGGTCAACCCGTATCCTTCAATCAATTTTCCGCCCGTCACCTGTTCAAACTGCTCCTGCACCTCAACCGGTAGCGGAGCGGATCCGCTGATGCAGACGTTGATTGATGATAAATCATACTTTGGAAAATCTGGATGATTCAACAAAGCGATGTACATCGTCGGCGCGCCAGGAAACATCGTCGGGCGGGTGCGTTCGATCGTCTTCAACGTTTGCTTCACGTCAAAGCGAGGAAGCAACACCATTTTGCTCGCCATCATCACAGACAAATTCATCACCGTCGTCATGCCGTACACGTGGAAAAACGGAAGCACGCCGAGCACCGTTTCTTTTCCTTTTTCGCATTTATACACCCAATGGGCGCACATGAGCGTATTGGCGATCAAGTTGCGATGCGTCAACATGGCGGCTTTCGGACGCCCCGTCGTGCCGCCTGTATATTGCAACAGCGCGACATCTTCCACGGGGTCGATGTCCACCCCGATCGGAGCGGTTTCCTTGCGGCTCATGATCGTGCGGAACAGATGAACAGTTTCGCTTTCCGCGATGCGGACAATCGGCATATTTTGCTTCCGTTGCACAAGCGGATACAGCCATTTCTTCACCGTGGGCAAATACTCTTGCATTCTCGTGACAATCCAATGCTTGACCGGCGTCCTCCCTTTCACCTTTTCCGTCTTTGGATACAAAAGATCCATCGTCACGAGCACCGAGGCGCCGCTGTCGTTCAGCTGGTATTCAAGCTCATACTCGGTGTAAAGCGGATTCGTCTGCACGACGATGCCGCCCGCTAGGAGCGTCCCGTAGTAGCTGATCACCGCCTGCGGGCAGTTTGGCAGCATAATCGCCACCCGATCCCCTTTTTTCAATCCGATCGTCCGCAAATAATGCGCGAATGTCAATGCTTGCTCGTACAGCTCGCGAAACGTCATCGTTTTGCCCAAAAAGTCAATCGCCTCATGGTCTCCGAATTGTTCCGCCGTCTCCCGCAAATAGTCAGAAAGCGTTTTCTTTGGATAGTCGAGCGTAGCAGGAATGGACGGCGGATAATGAGCGAGCCACGGTTTTTCCATATGCATCCCTCCTTGTTTCTATTTTATTTCACTTTTTGTAATTTTTCATCAAAAAAAAACGCCTCGCCTGAGCGAGACGTCACCAAAACCAGTACACCAAACCAATGAAGAAAAAGCACGCACAAATGACAAACAAGATTTTCGCCAGCACATCGACCGACCGGTTGCGCACCGCCATATACGCGATGCCGGCGATCAAAAGCAGCCCGACGGCGATCAACAACCATTTGACTACTGCGTTCATTCGTTGTTCCCCTTTACTGAATCCCTTCGCCGATGACAAACGACAAACCGACGGAAATGACCATCGAGATAAAGCCGACCGCCCGGTTGTCGTTGGCGATTTCATCATCGATGTTAAACTTCGGCGTCAAAAATTCATAAATAAAATACGCTGCGAGCAGAAGCAAAAACCCGTACACGCCCCAGCCGACCATCGACAACAGCGACTCATGGTGGGCGAGCGCGTAACGAAAAATATTGGCAATGCCAAAAATCTTTCCGCCGGTTGCCATCGCCACCGCCATATTGCCTTTTTGAATTTCTTCCCAGTTTTTATACTTCGTGACGAGTTCAAACACGGCCAAAAACACCACGATGCACAGCACGGCGACGCTGAAATTGGCAGCGGTTCTCACCATTTCGTGCTCCCAAAACGGCGCCATCATTCTCGCCCCCATCATTTCAGTTCCACGACCGTCACCCCGGTCCCGCCTTCATTCGCCTCACCAAATCGGAAGCTTTTGACCGCCCGGTGCTGCTTTAAAAACTGCTGCACCCCTTGGCGGAGCGCGCCTGTCCCTTTGCCGTGGATGATGGAGACGCGCGCATATCCGGCGAGCACGGCGTCATCCAAGTACTTCTCAAGCCGAAGGAGCGCGTCTTCGTACCGTTCGCCGCGCAAATCAAGCTCAAGGCTCACATGGGCGTCCTTGCCTTTCACGGTCGCAATCGGCGTCACGTCGTTCACCGGCGCGCTGCCGATGTATTCTAAGTCACGCTCGTGAATTTTCATTTTCAAAATGCCGAGCTGCACTTGCCATTCATCGTCCGACACTTTTTCGATCAAGTAGCCTTTTTGGTTGAGGCTCGTCACCTTCACTTCATCACCCGGCTGGAATACATGGCGCGGCGCCTGTTTTTTTGCTCTTTTCCGTTTCTCGACTTTCGGCACGGCGGCGGCGAGCCGCTGTTTTGCCTCGGCGAGCTCGTGTTCTTTCACTTCCGCCTGCTTTTCTTTTTGCAGGCGGCGCAGTTCATGAATCACTCGCTCGGCTTCGCGCTCGGCGGCGCGGATGATGTCCGTTGCCTGCTTCGCCGCTTCAGCCAGCCGCTCTTCTTTTTCCTCTTCGAGCGCTTCGAGCTTTTGCTCCCACTCGGCGCGCAGCCGCTCCGCTTCCTCCAGCGCCGCGCGCGCCCGCGCTTCGTCTTCCTCGGCTTGCTTTTTGCTTCGTTCGAGCGACGCGATCATGTTTTCCACGTTATGGCTTTCCGCGCTCACTTGCGCTTTCGCCCGCTCGATAATCCGCTCATCCAACCCCAAGCGGCGTGAGATGTCAAAGGCGTTGCTGCGGCCGGGAATGCCGATCAATAGTTTATACGTCGGACGGAGCGTTTCGGTGTCAAATTCAACGCTCGCGTTCACCACCCCGGGGCGGTTGTAGCCGTACGCTTTCAATTCGGGATAATGCGTCGTCGCCACCGTCCGCGCCCCGCGCCCGTGCACTTCATCCAAGATGGCGATGGCAAGCGCCGCCCCTTCCTGCGGGTCGGTGCCCGCTCCGAGCTCATCAAACAGCACAAGGCTTTGGCCATCGACATGGCGCAAAATGTCGACAATATTGACCATATGGGACGAGAACGTGCTCAAGCTTTGTTCGATCGACTGCTCGTCGCCGATATCCGCGTACACTGCGCGGAACACCGCCGCTTCCGATCCGTCGGCCGCCGGGATAAACAGCCCCGCTTGCGCCATTAATGTCAACAAGCCGACCGTTTTCAACGTCACCGTTTTCCCGCCGGTGTTTGGGCCTGTTATGACGATCGTCGTATAATCGCCGCCGAGTTCAATGTCATTCGGCACCGCCTTTTCTTGATCAAGCAGCGGATGGCGGGCCTGCACAAAGCGAAGATAGCCTCGGTTATTGACCGCTGGCTTCGCGGCTTGCAGCCGGCGGGCGTATTTCGCCTTGGCAAACGCAAAATCGAGCGCCGCAAGCGACTCAACCGCCCGCGCAAGCGGTTCAGCCTGCTCAGCGACTTTTGCCGACAGTTCGCGCAAAATGCGTTCGATTTCTTGCTTTTCTTTCGCCCGCGCTTCGCGGAGTGCGTTGTTCAACTCGACGACCGCCTGCGGCTCGATAAACAGCGTCGCCCCGGACGCCGACTGGTCGTGGACGATGCCGCCATAGGCACTGCGATACTCTTGTTTCACCGGAATGACATAGCGGTCGTTGCGGATCGTAATGATGGCGTCCGACAGCCGCTTTTGCGCCGACGGCGAGCGAATGATGCTCTCAAGCTTCTCGCGGATGCGCGTTTCCACTGACCGAATTTGCCCGCGGAGCGAACGGAGGCGGTCGCTTGCGGCATCCAATACCTCGCCATGATCGTCGATCGAGCGGCGAATGTCATGCTCAAGCGCCGGCACCTCCACGAGCTCATCGGCATAAATGGACAGACGATCCAATCCCCCCTGCTCTTCATGCAGATCCATAATCAGCCGTTTCATCTGCCGGCTTGCGGTCAAGGTGGATGCCGTTTCCACGAGTTCTTGCGGACTGAGCACGCCGCCGATCGCCGCCCGTTTCAAATGAGGGCGAATGTTGACAACTCCGTCAAGCGGCGCATAGCCAGCAAGTCGCAAAACAGCGGCCGCTTCATCCGTTTCCTCAAGCCAAGCGGCCACCTCCTCCAAATCGGATGACGGCATGAGCGCCTCGATTTTTTCCAAACCGAGCGGCGAGGACGCATGCTCAGCCAACTGCTCTTTCACTTTATCGAACTCCAAGGTGTGAAGCACTTTTCGTTGCACGTATCTGACCCCCAGCTCATTCATTTCGTTCGTTTGTCGCGCAAAAACTGCCGCAGCTTGTCAAGCGGCCATGTGTTGATGACCGTTTCGTTCTTGATCCAGCCTTTCCTTGCCGTCGCCACGCCAATAGCCATATCATCAAGCATGTCCAAATGGTGGGCGTCCGTGTTAATGGCAATATACGCCCCCGCTTCCTCGGCTTTTTTCACGTAAGCTGCCGACAAATCGAGACGGCTCGGGTTGGCGTTTAACTCAAGCACCGTGTTCGTCTCGGCCGCGAGTTCCATGAGCCGCTCGAGATCGACGTCATAACCGCCGCGCTGGCCGATGAGCCTTCCGGTCGGATGGGCGATGACATCGACGTACGGATTGCGAAGCGCCGCCTCGAGCCGCTTCATGATCGCCTCGCGCGGCTGTTTGAACGCAGAGTGAATGGCGGCGATGACAAAATCCAGCTCCTTGAGCACGTCATCATCGTAATCGAGCGTCCCGTCCGGCAAAATATCCATCTCAATGCCGGCGAGGATGGTAAAATCCGAATAGCGCGCGTTCAGCCGTTCGATTTCCTCGCGCTGGCGCCGCAATCGATCCGGCGTCAAACCGTTGGCGACTTTCAAAAATTGCGAATGGTCGGTGATGGCCATATACCGATAGCCGCGGCGGCGGCACGCCTCAACGAGCTCCTCAAGCGAACACGCCCCGTCGCTCCATGCCGAATGCATATGCAAATCGCCTTGAATGTCTTCAAGGCGGACAAGCGGATATCGGTCCGAATAGCGCTCGATTTCCGTGCCGTCTTCACGCAGCTCCGGGGGAATGTGCGGCAGCCCGAAATGGGCGTAAAACGCCGCTTCATCCGGGAACGTTTTCACCTTGCCGGTCGCTTCGTCTTCCACGCCGTATTCGCTGATTTTCTCCCCGCGCTCTTTGGCGAGCTGGCGCATGCGCACGTTATGCTCCTTCGATCCGGTGAAATGATGGAGCGCGGTCGCAAACTGCGCCCCGCTGACCAGCCGGAAGTCGACGGCCACATCGTCGTCATAGCGAAGCAGAAGCGACACTTTTGTCTCCCCAGCAGCGATGACCTCACGGACACGCTCAAAACGAAGAAGCCCGTCGCGCACCGCAGCCGGACGGTCGGTGGCGATGACATAATCCAAATCTTTCACCGTTTCGTTTACGCGCCGCAAACTGCCGGCCCGCGAGAAGCGAATCACGCCGTCAAGACAAGCAAGCTGGCGTTCCACATCCGCCGCGGCGGCGAGCACCCGAGCGAGCGGCAGCCGCTCAGGGCGTTTGCCTGCCTTTTCAATGGCCGCAAGCAGCTTTTCTTCCGTTTTCGCGCCAAAACCGGCAAGCGCGCGCACTTTTCTAGCCAAGCACGCTTCTTTCAATCCATCCATATCGACAATACCGAGCTCTTGATGCAGCTTGGCGATTTTTTTGCCGCCAAGCCCCGGGATCTTAAGCAAGGAAAGAAGCGTTTCCGGAATATCGCGCTTTAATTCCTCGAGCACCGATGATGAACCGGTTTCGACAAACTCGGTGATGATCGCCGCCGTGCTTTTGCCGATGCCGGGAATGGCGGTGAAGTCGCCGATTTCCGCGAGGCTCCGCTCATCCGTTTCCAAGGCGTTCGCCGCTTTGCGGAAGGCGTTCACTTTAAACGGATTCTCCCCTTTGATTTCCAAATATAACGCAATCGTTTCCAACAGGCGGATGACATCTTTTTTGTTTATGTCCATGCCGTCCCCTCTCTTTCCAACACCACGGCCACATTCCAGCAAACATAGTCATGAATCGGTGAAAGCGTTTGTCGTCCTTCAAGCAGGTCATCAGACGCGGCCATGAATCCACCAGTTGCCAAGCATCTCCGACAACACCGGCGTATGTTTCACAATCACGGTCGCCATAAGCGAACGCTGCAGCTGCTCCTGCACGCTGTCAATCGGCACGAGCGCCCCGATATACAACAGCAAAAAGACGAGCAAATACACTTCCGCAAACCCGAGCGCCGCCCCCGCCAGACGGTTGACGCTTCGCAAGAGCGGCAACTGGGCGACGAAATCAAGCATCGAGCCGATGATTTGCAGGACGATTTTCACAGCAAAAAACAAAAGCGCAAAGGAAATCGCCCGATAATAGGCATCGTCCAAATGCGTGCTCTGAAACAGCAGCTTCATCGTCTCCGGGTCTCCGAACGTCGGATACGGAATCCAAAGGCGCAATGTCGGCACAAACCGTTCATAATAGCGATAGGCGACGAAAAAGGCGATCAGAAACCCGGCCATATGAATGAATTGAAGGATAAAGCCGCGCTTCAGCCCGATCATCGCCCCCATCAACAGGACAAACAGCAGCACGACATCAATCATCCTGTTTCCCGTCCTTTTCCTGTTTCAGCTGTTCCGCCAGCCGTTGATATTGTTCTTTCAGTTTGAGATACTCACTGGCGATGTTGACGGCTGTCAACACGGCCAGCTTCGGCACATCAAGGAGCGGATTTTTCTCGCTGAATTCATGCATTTTATCATCAACGAACGCCGCCACGAGCCGGATGTGGGCCGGGCTTTCCGCGCCGACGATCGTGTAGTCTTGTCCATAGATGCGGACGCTCACTCGCGTTTTTGGCTGTTCTGTCAAGCTTTCTCCCCCATTTCGCCAAATCCTACTGTTTATCATATCATGAACGCTGGTATAATGGAAAGAAGCGACACACAGCAACGATAGAGAAGATAAAGGAGCGATCGAACATTGTCAAACTATGTGATTCAAGCCGACCAACAGCTGCTTGACGCCTTGCGCGCCCACTATGAAGGCGCCTTGTCCGACCGGCTTCCGGCTGGAGCGTTGTTTGCCGTCAAACGCCCGGATGTCGTGATCACCGCCTACCGCTCAGGCAAAGTGCTGTTTCAAGGGAAAGCGGCGGAGCAAGAAGCAGCGAAATGGATATCAGGGGCGAGCGCCTCAAACGAAACAGCTGACCACCAGCCGTCCGCTTTGGCAGCTCATCAACTCGGGTCTCTTTCCGCCATCGGTTCCGATGAAGTCGGCACCGGCGATTATTTCGGCCCGATCGTCGTCGCCGCCGCCTACGTGGATCGGCCGCATATCGCCAAAATCGCGGCGCTTGGCGTGAAAGATTCGAAACAATTGAACGATGAGGCAATCAAACGGATCGCCCCCGCCATCATGGAAACCGTGCCGCATGCGGTCACCGTGTTGGACAATGCCGAATACAACCGCTGGCAGCGAAGCGGCATGCCGCAGACGAAAATGAAGGCGCTGCTTCACAACCGGACGCTCGCGAAACTTGTTGACGCCATCGCGCCCATCGAACCAGAAGCGATCATCATCGATCAGTTTTTAGAACGCGGCTCGTATTTCCACTGCCTCGCTGATGAAACGCGCATCGTAAGCGAGCGGGTGCATTGCCTGCCAAAAGCAGAAAGCGTGCACGTGGCGGTCGCCGCCGCCTCGATCATCGCCCGCTATGTGTTTTTAGAGGAGATGGAGCAATTATCCCGCGCCGTCGGCCTCCTGCTTCCAAAAGGTGCCGGCGCCATCGTTGACGAAGCCGCCGCCCGGATCATCCGCGCGCGGGGGGAAGAAGCGCTCGCGGCGTGCGCCAAGCTTCATTTCGCCAATACGAAAAAGGCGCTTGCCATCGCCAAGCGCCGGAAGTGAAGGAGTGGAATTGATGAACAATGATGTTTGTTTGAGTTTATCTAGCACCACGGGTAATATGTGTGTCCCTGCATCTCGTCATGAAGAAAGGGTGCCCCGTTCTCTTGGGACACCCCTTTGCCGCACATTCAGCCTTTATCGCTCACGCCTGCTCTTCCAGCGCGGCGACGACTTTTTCCGCCGTGCTTCGGCTTGATTGCGGATTTTGCCCGGTGATCAAGTTACCGTCGCGCACCGAGAAATCGGTCCATTTCTCGCCGTGGACGAAATTTGCACCGCGCAGGCGCAGCGTCGACTCGAGCAAAAACGGCATATGCACATCAAGCCCGACTTCACGCTCTTCTTCATCCGTAAATGACGTGACCGTTTTTCCTTTCACAATCGGCGTGCCGTCTTTGTATGTGGCGTTCACCAGCCCTGACGGACCGTGGCAGACAGCGGCGATGATGCGCCCGTCTTCGGCAAACTGCTGCAAGACGTATTGCAGCGTTTCATTGTCGGGAAAATCGAACATCGTCCCGTGTCCACCGGGAAGGAAAATGGCGTCAAACCCGTGTGCATCGTCCTTGCTTAAACGTGTTGTGTTCTTCAGCACTGCTTCCGCCTCCGCCCAAGACGGGTCTTTTTCATTGATGCTGCGCGGGTCAAGCGGCACCTCGCCGCCTTGAATGCTCGCCACTTTCACGTCATACCCTTTTTCTTTAAATACCAAATACGGTACGGCAAACTCCTCAAGCCAAAGCCCGGTTTTATGGTCGTCGGTGATCGTCGTATGGTTCGTCACCACCATGAGCACTCGTTTCGTCATGCGGCAGCCCTCCTTTAGGTTTTGGAATGTTCTCTACTACTCATCATACTTTATGTTGGGCAAAAGAGGAAAAAATATGCTTTGTGAAATGGAAAAGGAATGAATCGCTTAAGATACGTGCCTGTCACGCCCAGGATGACGATCATAATCGTCGGTGGAAGTGCGGCATACCGTTGTCCTTGCAAAAGAGAGGACGAAAACAGCCGCGCCCAATAGTACAACAGGCGTTCTGACATACTATACTGAAGGAAGAAGAGAAATGCAAATGCAGAAATATGGGTTTGTAAGGAAAAGTAAGGAGAGAACGATCGGTGAGCATAGGAGAGTATAATGTTTCTTTGAAAAACTCACCATCGCAAAAAGCTTGCGTGACAAAGACATTGAATTAGAAGACAGCATCATGCACATGTTTCGAAAAAGGTCTAAATGAATTGCAACGGTCTTATAACAGCTTATTAAGAAATTTTTGCAAGTCTTCTGGATCTTGAATAGGATTCACATAATTCAATCCCCATTTTTGCAAACGTACAAAATCTTTATCATTATTGCTAAACAATGTCATTCCTTTTGCAATCGCTGTAGCAGCAATAAGCGCATCCCCTGCTTTTAATGTTTTTCCGGTTTCCATCTTACATTTTCTTCGTAATTCCGCTGCTTTTTCTGCTATTTCGAAGTCCACGTTGTATAGCGTTGATGCCCGAATATAGCTGTATCGCTTATGACGAATGGCTTCGTTCGTTTCTACCTTTTCATATGAAAGAAACTCCATCGCAACAACGCTAGACATTGCGATTTCAAAACCATCGTTTAACAGTTGGGTGAAGAGGTGTTTCACTGGCTCATAGCCCAAATAATGATAAACATAAATGTTATTATCAATAAGTGCGATATTACTCAAGCTCATTATTCCTCCATTCTTCTTCCCGATTAGCCATCTTAAGCAACTCTTTTACATTTTCACCAGCGAGAACGGCACTACCTGCTAAGCTTTCAAAAGCTTTCACTTTATCCTCGGTACTCAACGGTTTCGGCTTCACGATCAATTTATCTGTTTGTTCTTCAATAACAGTCAACTGCAATAAATTCGCTTCCTGTAACGCCCGCTTAACTAATTGAAAAATATGCACGTAGTCGTGGCGCTCATCTTCATTATGATTTTTTAAAATGTCTACATTTCCCATTGCTATCCCTCGCTTTCTGTATATTTTTATTATACCATTCAACACCAACCAAGTATATCAAAAATATAGACGCATTCTTCCAAATATATAAGTTGCAATAAAGAATTTCCGAATTTTTCGTTTCCGTTTTCATCTCGATACGAGCTGATACGGTGTAGCATGGCGGGGAATCAGTTGGATGTAAAACAAAATTTCAACTTATATGGATAAAAGAATGAAAATGCATGTGTAAAATAGTACCTTTTCTCGCGGTTTCCCTTTTCGTTCAATAAGCGCATACAACAAAAACGTAATAATAAGCAAGTATAGAAGTTGAAATAGCATAAAGCAGTTATTCTCCCCACGGTAACGGTACTCTCTGTCCTAATGAACAAGTATCTCGATTGCAGGGATTGAAGTGGCACTAGATGACATATTTGTAGACGTATTCACTTGTCACACTAGGGCTAGTTGAGCGCTAGCGCTCAACTAGCACCACGGGTGAATTGTTGTCGTTTCCTATCGCTTTTCCTCTTGCATCAAACTAAAACAGAACATATATTCCATCAAGTAGGGGCAGGCTTTAAGCGGCATCGATTTTGGTTGGATCTTTGGACCTGCTTGCAGTCCTCCATTCATTATCAAAAAGAAACGCCGTTCCCTCAGCCATATGGGAGCGGCGTTGGCTCGCCATCTTAACTGATTTTTTGTTGTTCCAGTCCGTCCACTTCACTCACCGGTTGCCGAAACGGCCACCAGTTCGCGCGACCGAACGTGCGGACCATGACCGGCACAAACAGCGGCAGGACGACGAGGGCGTAAAGCAGGAGCCCTGTCAGCACAATCGTCGCAATTTGCAAAAGCGACAGGACGCCGGACGGATACATCGCGGCGAACGTTCCGCCTAAAATGACGGCGGCCGAGATGATGACCGTCCCCATATGGCCCATCGCTGACAGCATCGCTTCCTTCACCGGCCGGCCGCGGTATTCGTTGAACCGATCCATGAGGAAGATGCTGTAGTCGATGCCAAGCGCCAACAGCAACACAAAGGCGAAGAACGACACCGCCCAGTTCAAGCCGGCATAGCCGAGGCCGTTGACGAAAATGAGTTCGGTGACGGCCATCGATGTGTAATACGTCAGGACGAGCGACAAGATCAAATAGAGCGGCATGATCAGCGAACGAAGGAGCGCTGCGAGCACGATGGCGATGCCGATCAACATCAGCACGGCCGTCCGTTTATAGTCGGCGTTTGAGATCGCCTGCAAATCGGCGTACGTGCTTGTGACGCCGCCGACAGCGATCGTCGCGTCTTCCCACTTCGTCCCTTTCACCGCCCGCTCAGCGGCGGCGTGAATGTCATCCACACGGCTGAGCGCCGATGTCGAATACGGATTTTCTTTTAAAATGACATCAAACGTCACGATGCGCCGGTCTTTCGACATATACGCGTCTTTCGCCTGCGCAAAGTCTTTGCTTTCGCGCGCTTCCTTCGGCATGTGCCAGCCAGCCATGTCTTTCTCCGGCGCCGATGACAAATCGGCTAAATACGTTTCCGCCGTTCCGAGGCCGTCCGCCACTTTATGCAGACCGGACGCGCTTTGGTCCAAGCCGTTTACAAGCTGGTCGAGCTGGCCGCCAAGGGCGGAGAAATGCTCAAGCAATTGGCGCTGGCCGCCGTTCACTTGCTCAAGCCCTCGGGAGAATTGCGGCAATTTGTCAACCGCCTGTTTCTGGCCGTCGGCCGCTTTCGTCAACCCGGCTTCGAGCTCCGAAAGCCCGGCGATGATCCGGTCCAAGCCGCCGTTGACCGCCGCTTGGCCGGCCGCAAGCTGGGCGAACGAGTCGTTCGCTTTCGCCAAGCCGGCGCGCGCCTGCTCAAGCGCCCCGTTCAACTGTACGAGGCCGTCCGCCATTTCGTTCGTCTTTTCGGACAAGGCGGCGACCGTCATTTTCGCTCGTTGATATTGGGCGTCTTGCGCGAGCTCCGGATGTGCCTGTTCGACTTGCGCAAGCATCGCCTGCACGGCGGCGAGCTGATTGGCGACGGCCTTTAATCCCGCTTCGATTTGCCGGTACTGGCCGCTTAATGCCGACAGCCCTTGTTCCGTCTGCTTGTAGCCGTCAAGCAGCTGCGCGGCGCCTTCCTGCAGCTTTTTCGCATTGTCGCGAAGCGTCACTAAGCCGTTTTGCAGCTCGCCGGCGCCCACCGCTCCACGACGCACGCCTTGTTCGATTTGACTAAGGCCGTTTTGCAGCTGGCGCAGACCGTCTTCAAGCCGCTCCGTTCCAGAGACGAGCTGGCCGATGCCGGATGACGCCTGCTTGAGCTGCGGCGCGGACGAGGACAATTTTTCGCTTGCCGTCTCAAGTCCGGCGCCGATTTTCTCAATCCCCTCTTTGCCGGCGCCGAGGCCGTCTTTGAGCTGTTTCGCCTGTTCGGTGACATACAGCTCCTGAATCGGCTCTCCGGTCGGACGCGTCGCCGAGCGGACGCTTGCCACGCCATCAACTTTTTCGATCTCGCGGCTCATTTTCTCTATCAACGCCAGCCCTTCTTCCGAATCAAGCGGCTCTTTGCTTTTTACCACCACCTGCGTCGGCATGGCATCTCCCGGATTGAAATGATCGGCGATGATGCGAAATGCTTTGACCGAACGGTAATGATCGCCAATCTCTTCCATGGAGTCAAACGACAGCTTGCCGTTGTATGTCGCGAGCACCGGCACCGTCACAATCCCAACAATCGCCAGCGCCAGAAGCGGACGGGCGAAGGCAAAGCGACCGGCGGCGAGCCAAAGCCGGCTTTGCCCGTGCTCAAGCTTCCCGCGCACCGGCCAAAACAGCTTCTCGCCAAGCACGGCCATGAAAAACGGCACGAGCGTCATCAAGGCGGCAAGCAAGACCGCCACCCCGACGGCGACAGCCGCCGCCGATTGATACAGCTTAAACGTCGACAAGCCGATCGCCGCAAAGCCGATCATGACGGCCAAGCCGCTTGCCGCCACCGTTTTCCCCGCCGTCCGGTACGTGGCGGCGATCGCCTCCGCCCGGTCGCCGCGCTTCGCCAGCTCTTCCTTAAACCTGCTCAGCAGCAAAATGCAATAGTCGGTCCCAATGCCGAACAACACGGCGACTAAAAACGTCTGCGTAAACGTCGACAACGGAAAGTTGACCTGATCGACCAAAAACGCCACGACTGACTGCGAAACGACGTACGTCGCCCCGACCACAAGCAGCGGAATGAGCGGCGCTACCGGCGAACGGAACACGGCGAGCAAGACGATTAAAATAAAAACGACGGTGATCCCTTCCGTTTTTTTCACGCCTGCCTGTGAGCTTGCCACCACATCTTCATCGATCATCCAGCCGCCGGTGAAATAATGCTCGACTTTGACGCCGCTGACGGCTTTATATAAAGCATCCGTCAGCTGTTTCGCCGTCCGGCCGGCCGGGTCGATGGTGATGGAAATGAGCATCGTCGTCCCGTCTTTGGAGATGAGTTCTTTTTCGAGCTTCGGGTTGGCAAACGGCGAGACGATGTTCGTGACATGAAGCTCCTCTTTTTTCTTTTCGAGCGCGTTTACCGCCCGTTCAATCTCTTTTTTGTCATCCGCCGTCAACCCGCCTTTTTGGTAAAAGACAAGCACCGCGGAGCGTTCGTTTTGTTTGTTTTCCTGGCTGTTCGCCTCTTTGATCAGCTTGGCCGCCAATGACGACGAGTAGCCGTCAGGTACGCTCAACTGCCCTTTCTCGCGGACAAGCTCGCCCATGTTCGGCGCCGTCGCCATGAGCACGGCCGCCATGGCGATCCATGCCGCAAGTACGAGCCATTTTCCTTTGATGATCGCTTTCATGTCGCCTCTTCCACCTCCTGCAGCACGCGGGCCAGCCGCTCATACGTGCGGATGAACGCTTCAATTTCTTCTTCCGGAAAGCGGGCGATTACTTCTTCGACGAGCCGATAGACGCTGCGGTCCATTTCCTCTACCCATGCTTCCCCCTGCTCCGTCAGCGATAAGACGATGACGCGCCGGTCGTTCTCGTCACGGTCGCGGCGTAGCCAGCCTTTGTCGACGAGGCGATTTGTCATCGCCGTCACCGCGCTTTTGTTCACGCCAAACATCGCAGCGAGCTCCGTTGACGTGCACGCCCCCCGCCTGCGGATGTAGCGAAGCAAATAATATTGATCGTGCGTCATCTCTTCGCAAAGACTGCCTTTGACAAGCGCCGCTCCGCGTTTCATCACGAGAAACGACACGGACAAATAGCGGTCGATCCATTCGTCGATGTTTCGTTCCGGCATTCCTTCACCTCCATTTGTTCAACAATTGAACAATTTGTCCAAACATCTCCCTCGGGACGGCGGTTTTTTTTATTTAGTTCAATGATTGAACTATTAGTAACGATACCAAGGAAAAAAGAAAAAGTCAACGAGAAATGTGAGCAAAAGAACATCGAGTCTGTCCTCCCATTCCGAAACAAAGGAAATGTTTTCAAAATGATTACACGGCCTTCACGAACGCTTAACATCCAGCTTGTACGATAAAAGTGACCAAATCATCTGAAAAAGGAGAGGAGAACGATGTTCCGATCGAAACGCCGGGCGGCACGGATGAGTCGGGAGACGGCAAAACGATCTCCGGCGAAGACGGTCCGTTTCCAATTGCCCGCTCTACGCAAACGTTCGCCCTCGACTGGACGACAACAGGCCACACCGCCGCCGATGTGCCGCTGACCGCCATGGGTCCGGGGGCGGAGCGGTTCACCGGCGTGTACGAGAATACACGCATTCATGATATTCTTGAAGAATTATTGTTTGGAAAAAGCAAAAGATAACGCATCCGTGTTTCGGTCGTTGTCCTTCATCGATCGATTGGTTATAGTAGCCATCGATAAAGTATCGCAATGTCTTGAATCTCTCTTCCACTCTTGCCCTCGCCATTCTAGTCTCCTCCCCTGGCTCAACAAATCGCAATCTCTTTTCTCCCCCCCGATCAGAAATCAAGCCCGTTTTTCATTGCCGCTCATCACCGCCCCACGTGATAGCCAAGCCACGCGAGCCACACGCCACACAAATACGTAGCCGCCAAATAAACGACAACCTTCGCCCATTGGCGTTGCTGCATCATTTGCACGCTTTCCCATTTTAAGGTCGAAAACGTGGTGAACGCGCCCATAAAGCCCGTGCCAACAAGCAGTTTTGCGGCATCGGCGGCGCCGCTTCCGGCGAGCCAGCCGAGCAAGAAGGACCCAAGCAAGTTGACAATGAGCGTCCCGAGCGGAAAACGCGGCGAACGCCGAGCCGCCCAGCGGCTGACGAGATAGCGGGCCATGGCGCCGAAAAAACCGCCGATCGCCACAAACAGCGGTGCGTACATTATCCAATCCCTTCCTTCCGTTCCGGTTGAGCGGCGGCATATCCAGCCCATGAGGCGAGCAACCCGCCAAACAGGCTGGCAGCGATATAAACGGCCGCCATGCCAAAGCGCCCTTGTTCCATCAATTCCACACATTCAACGCTAAGCGTCGAAAACGTCGTATACGAACCGACGAACCCGGTCGTTACGGCTGTTTTCAGCCATGGCGGCCACGCGGGGCGGCGGGTGAACATCACGGTGAACCAGCTGAGCAAAAACGAGCCTGTCCAGTTGATGAAAAGCGTCCCGAGCGGAAAGCCGCCGACGGCGGCGGCGGGAACAACCAAACCGAGGCCATAGCGGACAAGCGCGCCGATCATGCCGGCGATGCCGACAGCGAGATAGACCAATAAGGACCCCTCCTTCCAAAAATGAACAGACTCCTGCCGCTTCAATTTGCAGCAGGAGTCATCAGCCGGAAGCCGGCGGTTATGGCGAACTCCATCGCCTATTCGATTGGCATCGCCTTTATTTTACCATATATCCCCTCCCAATGGGAAGCAGATTCAACGGCTTGGTCGGAACCCGTGTTGTTCGAATATTTGGAGCGCTTGTTCGCTCGTCAAATAATCATACAACTCCCGCGCCTCCTTGAGATGTTTGCTCGTCTTGACAACACCAAGCGGATAGACGATCGGGTCGTGCATGCCGCTTGGCACGGAGGCGGCGATCTTGACTTTGTCCGACACGAGCGCGTCCGTCCGGTACACAAACCCGGCGTCGACGTTGCCCGTTTCGACATACGTCAACACTTGGCGGACGTCTTTGGCAAGAACAAGGTGCGGCTTGACTTTTTCCCATAACCCGGCATGCTCAAGCGTTTGTTTCGCGTACATGCCGGCCGGCACCGACTCGGGGATGCCGATCGCCACTCGTTTGGCGCGGGTGATGTCATCGAGCGACTGAATCGCCTCTTCTCCTTGTTTCGGAACGATGAGCACCAGCTCGTTGGCGAGCACGGTTTTTTCGTGTTTGGAATCGATCAGCCCTTCCTTTTTCAGTTCCTCAAATGGCTCGGCAGCCGCGGAGAAAAAGAGATCGACCGGCGCCCCTTCGGAAATTTGTTTTTGCAAGGCGCCCGACGCGCCAAAATTATATTGGATGCGGATGTTCGGGTGCTTTCGTTCAAACGCCGTTTTCGCTTCTTCCAGCGCTTCTTGCAGACTGGCCGCGGCGGAGACGGTGAGCTCCACTTTGTCCGCCGATTTCGTTTGCCCAGCCCCCTCTTTCGAACCGCTGTCGCAGCCATACAAGCCGAACAACAAGACCACCGCGACAAGCCATGCCATTTTTCGCATCTACATCCCCCTTATCTTTTTATATGTAATGATATCTAATTATAAATAATGATAAATAGTTATGAAAGAAAAAATTTTTTCACCTCCCTTTCTTTGCGCTACAATGGAAGAAAGGAGGATTGCATGATGCCGGAGCCGCAGTCATACACGATTGAAGAAATCGCTTCCTTATTAAAGGTGTCAAAACTAACGGTGTATGATTTAGTGAAAAAAGGGAAGCTGCCCGCCTTTCGCGTTGGGCGGCAAATGCGGATCACCGCGGATGATCTCAAGCGGTACATCGCCGGGCAAAAAGGGGAGGCAAGCACCGTTTCCCCCGCCGTTTCACGGCCGACCGAAACCGCTTTTCGCCCCATCATCATCAGCGGTCAAGATATGGCGCTCGATTTGCTTGGCGCCCATCTCGAGAAAGGCGGCCCTTATCAATCGCTTCGCACCTATACGAGCAGCCTCAACGGATTGATCGCTCTATACAAAGGGCAATGTGACATCGTCAGCGTGCATTTGTTTGACGGGCAAACGGGTGAGTACAACCGTCCCTATGTTGAAAAGCTGTTGACAGGCCATGCGTACATCATGGTGAACTTGATGCGCAGGCCGATCGGGTTTTACGTGCAAAAAGGCAATCCGCGCGGCATTCAAACGTGGAGCGACTTAGGAAGGAGCGACGTCGTGATCGTCAACCGGGAAAAAGGAGCGGGGGTGCGTGTGCTCTTGGATGAACAGCTGCGCCTGCATGGGCTGTCACCGTCCGCTATTCGCGGCTATGAGCGTGAGGAGACAAGCCATTTGAGCGTCGCCTCCGCGGTGGCGGCGGGTCTCGCTGATGTCGGCATCGGCACGGAAAAAGTGGCGCGAATGGCCGGCGTCGAGTTCATTCCGCTGATGAAAGAGCAGTATGATGTCGTCATGCTGCGGACGCGGGAGAACGAACCGCTCATCGCCGCCGTCTTGAACGTGCTTCGCTCCGATTTGTTCCGCACCGAACTCGAAGCGCTTGGCGGATACGATGTGTCGCAAACCGGGCAAATCATCGCCGAACGCGGCTGACAGGGCAGCACAACCGCATCTGTATCGACGCAACGAAAACGTTTACCATCTCCTTAACGGAAAAGCCGCTTGTCCATTTTTTCGACTGCCAAGGCTTGCCTCCATCACGTCTTGGCAGTCGATCCAATGCTTAGGAAAAGCGACGAATCTTAAAGCTTCAAATGGCATCTATATGCATGTTTTGGACATCAGGCGATGATTCAGCGGAACCTTCCAAATCCTATTTCCTTGCTCCGATTCTATGCCATCCATCCAAAAAAAGGGGCTGACCCAAAAGTCCGCCAAAAAGCGGACTTTTGGAGTCAGCCCTCTCTGGTTTTTGTATATTTTACCAAACGGAACAAAATTCCGACTCTGTTCTCCCCCTCATTTACGCCACCAAGGACAA